>JAGHVE010000060.1 GCA_018064445.1 Candidatus Cacconaster equifaecalis | reverse complement strand
CTCCGCTCAATATGGCTGCCACTACATCGGGTTCAGAATTTGCGGGTCCGGATGCACAGGAATGGAATATAACCAATGTGTTCAGAAGAATGGCTGCAAGTATTTTGACGTTCATAGGATATAATTTTTTACGAATATATACGAATTATCTTTAAATACGACCGTCTGGCTCGAACTTTTGATAGGCAAGTCTCGGGGCTCCGTTCATGAGGTGGATAATTCCGCTTTGATGAGATTCATCGGCATCGTCAAAACCTCGCAGGTTCGGTCTTCACGCTGCCTGCCCCCAGAACGAATCTTTGAACTATCTGCAACAATCCGCGAGGGTGAAGAAAGCGGCAGGTATGAGGATTTCGACCATGTAAGTCATCTCAAAACTCGGACGGTAACGCTTTCTGAGGGTATTCGGTAATGTCCTGATATGTGCCAGGATCGGGGTTGAAGGTATCACCAAGGGAAACGGTGAAGTCAACACGATGTTGTTACCGATATCTATATCAGAATACAAATATGAACTTTTTCCTTAATGTTTCAGGAGCTTGCGGCCCGCGGTCCTGATCCATAGTTCAGACATCTTGTGATGGGCTGCGTAGGTCGGGTGTATCCCGTCCCAGGTCCAGTAGTTGCGGTCGCCCGACCTGTCGGTCTCCAGCAGGCTGTCCATGAGCGCAGCGTAATCCACGCAGACCAGGCCGTACTCGTCGGCGACTTTCCTGACAATAGAAGCAAGGCGCTCCACTATTGCGTGCCTGTCGTCGAACGAATCGCTGCGCCCGACGGCCCCGCGTTTCTCAATGAAGGGCGTGCAGAGCACCAGGCGGCAGTCCTTATCAAAGGCTGCGGTGCGCTCGATGATGTTTCTGAGTGTGGCCTCCCAGCTGGCAAAGTCGAAGGACTGGCTGGTTTTCCTTGCGCTGTCGTTGACGCCGACCATAAGGGAGACAACGTTCGGGCGGACGGCGAGCACGTCCTCTTCCCAACGCGCGGCAATCCCGTTGAGTCTGTCGCCGCTCAGCCCCCTGTTGTAGAATCTGAAGTGCTTCTGCGGGTACTTGGCCATGTAATATGCGGCGCATTCGGCCTGGAAACCGTGCCCATAGATATGGTTCATGTCATAGTGGTTCCTCTCGCTGGACGGGCTGCCGTTAGCTGTGCCCCAGTCGCCGTCAGTGATGGAATCACCCACGAACAGGACCTTCCTGCACCTGGCACCCGTCCAGCCATTGTCACCAAGCGCTCCGTATATGGTCTGAGCGATGACTTCTGCGCCGGCCTCGCTGGGGTGGATGTTGTCGACGAAGTTCTCCTGCATTCCGCTCAAGGCGGTGTGCATATCGATAATTTCCAGCCAGTTCCTATCTGCGATGCTCTTGATTATGGGGATGACCCCCGCGACTATGGTGCTGTCGTTGATGCCCCATTTGTCCTCATAAGCGGGTGGGGGAAGGCATACGTAGATGTCGGGATGCGAAGGCAGAGCCTTGAGTTCGTTAATCATCTGCTGGTACGAGCCTTCATACAAGCCTGCGTTCCAGTTGTGGGGCTTGCTGTCGTTCGTGCCAAGCATGATGGTCACGATGTCCGGGAGGAATGCCTTGACCTGGGCATACTCCGTTTCCTTCATGTACGGGTTGTCGCCCTCCTGGGTCATCACTCTGGCGTTCAGGCCGTAATTGCGGACCTCGAAGCCGCTGCCCAGCATACGTTGCAGCACGGCAGGATAGCCGTCCTTGGCGGGATCCTCGATGCCGGCTCCGTAGGTGATGCTGTCGCCTATGCAGGCGACCCTGATGGGGTGCGATGCGAAGGCGTTAATGTTGAAGAGAAGGGAAATTGCAACAAAGGAGCAGATAGGTAGATGATTCTTCATGGTGACGAATTCAATAACTTTCAAATAACATCAAACTGCAATAGCCGGCAGATTTTCTCTGCCACGACATAAAAATAGTTCTTTCCTATGGAATTTCCAATGGGAAGGACTTTATAGACAAACGTTATTGAATTCTCAGGAGTTTTTTCAATACAGAACCTTTCTTTCCGATTATGTTTTCTGCAGCAACTATCAACGCGTTATCACCTTGTTTTTTTGTACCAGAATAGGGCCAATCCGGTACCAAACAGGCATTTGAAGCCATTTGGTACGGGAAAGGAGCTGTTTTCGTACAAAAAGTGGATGAACCAAACGTAATTCTTTCACGCCGTCTAACCAATCCTGTTTCATCCGGCCAGACAGAATATCAAATTTCTTATTGGGCTATTTTGAGGGTCTAAACTCGAAGGCTGGATGTCAGTGTGTAAAGTAATATCATTTGTCCGTTGTGACGAACTCTTTATGTGACCTGACTGTCATGGACTCATCGCTGGCTGAGAGGGTGGTGAC
>JAGHVE010000031.1 GCA_018064445.1 Candidatus Cacconaster equifaecalis | reverse complement strand
GTTTGCAGGGGAAGCAGGATTCGAACCCACATCGACGGTTTTGGAGACCGCTGAACTACCCTTGTTCTATTCCCCTATGGATAAAATCGGACTTCTGTTGAAAGAAGTCCGATTTTTATTGTTTGTCCGGATTAGTCGAGAATTCCAACTACCTGACCTGAACCTACTGTACGACCACCTTCGCGGATAGCGAAACGGAGACCTTCGTTCAAAGCTACAGGGTAGATGAGTTCAACTTTAATCTTGACGTTATCGCCGGGCATTACCATCTCAACGCCCTCGGGGAGTTCAATCTCACCGGTGATGTCAAGAGTACGGATGAAGAACTGAGGACGATAGTGGTTCTTGAAAGGAGTGTGACGGCCACCTTCGTCTTTCTTCAATACGTAAATCGCAGCCTCGAACTGTTTGTGAGGAGTGATTGTGTTGGGGTGTGCGATAACCTGACCGCGCTTCACTTCCTTCTTGTCGATACCACGGAGAAGAAGACCTACGTTGTCGCCTGCTTCACCCTGATCCAGAATCTTGCGGAACATTTCGACACCTGTAACGACGGATTTCCTGGGCTCTTCGCCAAGACCGATAATCTGAACCTCGTCACCTGTCTTTACGACACCTGTCTCGATACGGCCGGTGGCAACGGTACCACGTCCGGTGATTGAGAAGATATCCTCGATAGGCATAAGGAACGGTTTCTCGTTGTCACGTACAGGAAGGGGAATGTACTCGTCGACAGCGTCCATAAGCTGCATTACGACATCCTCCCAGTGGGGATCACCGTTGAGGGCTCCAAGAGCTGAACCGCGGATAACGGGAGCGTTGTCGCCGTCGAACTCGTAGAAGCTGAGAAGCTCGCGAACTTCCATTTCAACGAGGTCAATCATTTCGGGATCGTCGACGATGTCAACTTTGTTGAGGAAAACGACGATACGGGGAACGTTCACCTGACGGGCGAGAAGGATGTGCTCACGTGTCTGGGGCATAGGACCGTCGGTTGCTGCGCAAACGAGGATTGCACCGTCCATCTGGGCTGCACCAGTTACCATGTTCTTTACATAGTCGGCGTGGCCCGGGCAGTCTACGTGTGCGTAGTGGCGGGTAGCGGTCTGATACTCTACGTGTGCTGTGTTGATGGTGATACCACGCTCTTTCTCTTCGGGAGCGTTGTCAATCTGGTCGAATGACTTGACCTCTGAGAGGCCTTTCTTTGCCAGAACTTGAGTGATAGCAGCAGTCAAAGTGGTTTTGCCATGGTCTACGTGGCCGATGGTACCGATGTTTACGTGCGGCTTGTCTCTTTTGAAGGTTTCTTTTGCCATAATATTATGCTTTTTTAAGTGTTGTTTCTTCAAACAAGTTTGAGCCGATGGTGAGAATTGAACTCACGACCTCTTCCTTACCAAGGAAGCGCTCTACCCCTGAGCTACATTGGCTTTTTATGGAGCGGAAGACGAGGTTCGAACCCGCGACCCTCAGCTTGGAAGGCTGATGCTCTACCAACTGAGCTACTTCCGCCTAGACATAAAAAAAGTGGGCAGAGATGGATTCGAACCACCGTAGGCGTGCGCCAGCAGATTTACAGTCTGCCCCATTTGGCCACTCTGGTATCTGCCCAATTTGAGGAGTCAGTCTCTTCAGAGCCGATGGAGGGAGTCGAACCCACGACCTGCTGATTACAAATCAGCTGCTCTGACCAACTGAGCTACGTCGGCTTTTTTCGGGACTGCAAATATATGCGTTTAAAATTAAATGACAAAATTTTTTCAGAAAAAAATAAAAGTTTCATAGGCCAATATCCGAAGCGGGCTTTCCTTACGCGACATTTTCCCGTACAGGGCGGCGGAAGCCGCAAGCCGCGTAAGGAAAGATTTATTTGGCAACAATGCAGCGGAGGATGTCATCGGTGTTGAATCCGCACTCGGAGCAGAGTTCGTCAGGCGTACCCTGACCGATGAACCTGTCAGGGATTCCAAGGCCGATAAGCCTGTTCCCAAGGCCGTTGTCAGCGATATATTCCGCCACTGCTCCGTGCAGACCTCCTGCCACCACTCCGTTTTCGACGGTTATTATCCTTTCAGCCCTGCTGCAGGCATCGGCAATTGCCTCCCTGTCAACTGGTTTGAGGAATCTCATATCATAATGAAGAACGTCAATCCCTTCTGCGGCGGCTTTCCCGACAGCTTCGGAAACCTTGTTGCCAACTGCACCGATGCTCAGGACTGCCGTGCCGCCTCCTTCGTGAAGGAGAACCGCCTTTCCCGGCTTTATTTCAGAGTAGGGAACCTTTCTCCAGGGAGTCCCGTTGCCGCATCCGCGCGGATACCTTATTATAGTAGGGCCGTATTCCGGCAAAGTTGCGGAATACATCATATTCTTCAATTCCAGTTCATTTCTCGGGGCGCAGATTGTCAGATTGGGAATGCTCCTGTATGCCGCAAGGTCGAAGGCTCCGTGGTGAGTGGCCCCGTCTTCACCGACAAGTCCGGCTCTGTCAAAACAGAATATCACCTTCAGATTCTGAAGGGCGACGTCGTGGATTATGTTGTCGTAGGCCCGCTGGGAGAAAGTTGAATAAATGTTGCAGAAAGGAAGGAGGCCCTGCGCTGCCAGTCCTGCTGAGAAAGTGACCGCGTGCCCTTCGGCGATGCCCACGTCAAATGTCCTTTCCGGGAATTCCGCAGCCAGGGCAGTCATCCCACAGCCTGTCGCCATTGCCGGCGTGATGCCCACGATATCCTTTCTCCGCCTTGCCAGGTCGAGCAGCACCTCTCCGAAAACATCCTGGAAACGTGCGGCTTCTGATTTGCGCGCTGCCCTTTTCCCTGTAGTCACGTCGAATTTTCCGGGAGCGTGCCATACGGTCTGATTTTCTTCCGCCGGAGCGTAACCTTTTCCCTTGACGGTGATAACGTGCAGAATCTTGGGACCGGGAAGATTTACAATGCGCTTGAGAGTGTTGGTCAGGACAGCTATGTCATTGCCGTCGACAGGCCCGAAATATCTCAATCCCAGAGAATCGAACAGGGACAGCCTCTCCTCGACCGTCTTGCCCAGGATATGTTTGGCTCCCTTGACAACCTTCTGTATCAATTCCCTTGACTTTCTGGTGCCGAGCTTGTCCCACACGCTTTTCTTCAGGGAGTTGTAGTGTTTGTTGGTGGAGATTCTCAACAGGTGATTGTGCAGCGCGCTGGTGTTCTTGTCGATGGATATCTGGTTGTCGTTGAGTATTACCAGCATGTCAGGCTTTAGCGACCCGGCGTTGTCCAGCCCTTCGAATGCCAGTCCTCCGGTCAGGGCTCCGTCACCTATTACAGCCACGACCTTGTTGGGAAGCCCCTGAAGACGGAAGGCTTCGGACATCCCGAGTGCGGCGGAAATCGAATTTGAAGCGTGCCCGGCCCCGAAGGCATCGTAGGGACTCTCGTCGATGCGGGGGAATCCGCTGATGCCCCCGCGCTTTCTGTTCTGCCTGAAGGCTTCCCGGCGTCCGGTCAGGATTTTATGGGCGTAGGCCTGATGCCCCACATCCCAGATTATCTTGTCCCGGGGAGTGTCCAGAACTTTGTGAAGAGCCACGGCAATCTCCACCGCACCGAGACTGGACCCCAGATGGCCCGGATTTTCGGAACAGCATTCCACCATATACGCACGGATTTCCGAGCAGAGCTGCTTCAGCTTGTCGTTGCCCATGCTTTTAAGGTCGGAGGGATCGTTTATCGTATCAAGAATCTTCACTCTGCAAAAATATAAATTTTTTGCGCGTTATGGTTGAAAAGGTTATTTTTGTAGGAATACATCGCAACCGAATAAATTCAAGATATGACAGAAAAAGTACAAAAATTATTGAACGACTATCCTGCAGCCAGATGGGCCGCACTCGTTCTCATTGCCCTGATGATGTTCTTCGGCTATATGTTCGTGGACGTGATGTCGCCTCTCCAGTCTCTTGTGGAGGCTGAAAAAGGGTGGACTCCCGGCATTTTCGGCACGTATGCCAGCGCCGAGTACATATTGAACGTATGCGGATTCCTCATCATAGCCGGAATCATTCTCGACAAGATGGGAGTCCGGTTCACCGGAATCCTTTCGGCATCGATGATGTTTGCCGGTGCCTGCATCAAGTTCTTTGCCGTCAGCAAATGGTTCGCCGGTTCAGGTCTTGAGGCCTGGCTGAACAGCTGGTGGGTAGCAATGCCCGGAAGCGCCAAACTTGCCGCACTCGGCTTTATGATTTTCGGATGCGGCTGTGAAATGGCCGGCACCACCGTCTCGAAGGCCATCGCCAAGTGGTTCAAGGGAAAGGAAATGGCTCTGGCAATGGGCATTGAGATGGCCCTCGCCCGCGTCGGTGTGTTTGCGATTTTCTCCATAAGCCCCATCATCGCTTCCAAACTGGGTACAGTGGCCGCTCCTGTCGGATTCTGCACCTGCCTGCTTCTGATCGGCCTGATCAATTTCATCGTCTTCACATTTATGGACAGGAAGTTCGACGGACAGCTCGTTGAGGCCGGACTTTCCGCAGCAGAGGCTGACCCTGAGGAAGAATTCCACGTTTCCGATCTGGGAAAGATATTCTCATCACTCAGTTTCTGGGTGGTGGCATTGCTATGCGTGCTCTACTATTCGGCAATTTTCCCGTTCCAGAGATACGGAGCCAATATGCTCCAATGCAATCTTGACGGCATTTCCGCAACTGCGGCGTCCAACATCTTCCGGTGGTTCCCGATGGGAGCCGCCGCGGTGACACCTTTCCTCGGTGCATTCCTTGACCACAAGGGCAAGGGAGCCACGATGCTGATGTGGGGGGCTGTGCTGCTGATTGTCTGCCACCTTGTGTTCGCGTTCGCGCTTCCTGCAACCCACAGCCATCTGCTTGCATACGCGACAATAGTCATCCTGGGCATCAGCTTCGCTCTCGTTCCCGCCGCCCTCTGGCCTTCAGTTCCGAAGATTATTGACGAGAAGATTCTCGGGAGCGCGTACTGTCTCATATTCTGGGTGCAGAACATTGGTCTGTGCTTTGTCCCGAAACTCATAGGCAATGTCCTCGAATCCGTCAATTCCGACAATCCGGCCGTGCTTGCCGCGAAGGCCGCGAACGCCGAGTTCATACCATACAATTACACCATCCCGTTGATAATTTTCGCCGGCTTCGGTGTGCTTGCATTCGCCATCGCAATTTATCTCAAGGCTTTGGACAGAAAGCGCGGTCTCGGTCTTGAAGAGCCGAACATCAAATAACTGATAGGGAAATGGCTATGGAAAACAACAGTTTCAAGGCAGGGAAAGTAGCCTGCTGGGTGGCATTGGCGTGCCTTGTGGTGCCTATGTTCGCATCCTATTTCTTCGACGACATGTTCTCCACGGTGTCGCATCTTTTCCAGACTCCCGATTCTCTGGCACTGGGCTGGGATTCCAGGGATCTTGGCAACTTCATAGGTGACTACAGCCTTCTGTGCATCTGTGGCGGACTGATAATAGGCGGAATCCTGCTTGACATATTCGGGATTCGGATAATGGGTTCTGTCTTTGTGGGGATGATGGTCGGCGGCGCCGCCCTGGCATATTACGGCGTTGCAGGCGGACTTCCGAAGGAGAGCGCCGTGGCGATAGGAAGGATTGGAAGGATGATTTTCGGCCTTGGCAGCGAGATTGCCGGCGTGGCCGTGACAAGGTCCATAGCGAAATGGTTCAAGAACGGCAATATGTCCCTTGCGATGGGTCTCCAGCTCGCGATAGCGAGGGCCGGCACGGGCATCGCCCTGATTGCAGCTCCGTTCATAGTGGGTATTCCCAAGGACTTTTATTCGCTCGCCGATACTGCGCGTCCCGCGCTTGTGGGTCTTGCCCTGCTTCTTGTGGGAGGCATTGTCTGGGCCCTGTTCGTCTCGATGGACAGGCGCTATGACAGGGAAGCCGGGATAACGTACAGGAGAGGGGAGGTCACCGCGGAGAATGCCTTTTCGTTCAAGGATATACTCTCTCTCCTGAAGAATTCCAGATTCGTGATGATAGGGCTGCTTTGCGTCACTTTCTACTGCTGCGTCAGTTCGTTCAAGAAGTTCGGGACGGCTGTCGTGATACCGCGTTTCGGAATCGAGGCTTCGGCTGCCGGCACGATGGTCGCTATGATACCCTTCTTCACCATATTGTTCACCCCTCTGTTCGGTGCTCTGGTTGACAAAGTCGGCCACGCTGCCAGATGGATGGTGGGCGGAAGTTTCAGCGTTCTCGCAGGTCACGTCATCATTGCCTTCGCTCCGCAGGGAGTCGGATTTTACGGGTATCTCGGAATAGCGCTTCTGGGTATCGGATATTCAATGGTGCCCTCCGCAATGTGGCCCTCAGTGCCCAGGATAGTGCCGGAGAAGAGCCTGGGAACGGCATATTCGCTTATCTACTGGATTCAGAATCTGGGCCTCTTCTTCGTACCCAAGGTTGTGGGTCGGATATTCGCATCAAGCGAGAACCTCCTCGCCTCTGTGGCAAGGGTGGAGTGGATTTTCCTGACTCTCGGAGTCTGCGCGGTGATCCTCGCGTTCCTTCTTCTGAGAAGTTTCAGACGAGTATGAAAAGATATTTGTTTTATCTGCTGATGCTTCCGCTTGCTTTCGGGTGCGGCAAATTGCCGACCACAAGCAAAGGGGGAGTGTATGTCAACAATTCCATAGACATTGAATTGAGGTCCGCTTTTGTCGGCGGAGGAATTGCAGACCCGTCGGAAGGCTCTTCCCATCGCTTTCATATGTATGAAGGAAACTATCAGGAGGGCCCCCAGTGGGATGAGGTGAAAGAGGTGGTCCATATCGGAGGCTTCTGCCATTCCGGAAAAGATTACTCGAATCTCGCGGATTGCATTGACGAAATTGTAATCAACGGCCTGCCCTCCATCGGCAGTTTGTCGGTTACACTGAATCAGGGCAGATATGAAGGCGGGAACGACGCCGTTTCGGCAGTCAGAATCAACGAATATTCCTTCGGAGAATACGACAAGGAAGGCAATCAGATCAAGAACTCTCAAATCGATATAGATATCATTCTCAAGGACGGACGTACAATCAGCGTCCGCTATTCCGGCAAAACTCCCTACGACGGGTATGATTAATAGTCCGTCCCTCCGCGATGGAATGACATTGCCCGGCGGCAAGGTCGGGAGTGTGGCTCGTCCGTGAAGATGGATGAATCTCTCGGAAATGCTTGTCGGATGCCTGCAGTCCGGCCAATCGGGGTAATCCGAGGCTAAAATCATCCCGGATTGCTGGAAAGGATAGAAGATCATCCGTACATATCAATGATTTTGACGTACTGCGAACACTATAATAAGCTAATAAATAGTGAATTATCAATACGATTCGGGTACTTTCACAGAATGCCGA
>JAGHVE010000113.1 GCA_018064445.1 Candidatus Cacconaster equifaecalis | reverse complement strand
ATTTTGTATCGGCTTCAAGGAGCCGACAACCTATCAACTGAACTTTATAGATGAAAGGACACGACCATATAGAAGTATGGGCAAGGTGTATGTCTGTCTTCAAGGACAACATCCCCTCCCCTAAAGCCTTCGAAACCTGGTTTTCGCCCATCAAGCCAATCTCGCTTGAAGGTGATACTTTCACCATTGAAGTTCCTTCCGATTTTTTCCGCGAATACCTTGAAGAAAACTACCTCGAACTGATTGCCGCAGTTCTCCGTCGCGAGATTGGGCCCAGAGTCAGACTTGTCTACAAGGTCAAGATACTCTCCGGAGCATCCACTACGGAAAATTCCAAACCCAGAGGGGCCTTCCGCAATGCTGAGATTCCCATTCCCGATGCCGGGAGCAGGTATTCCGGCAGTCCGTATGCCATTCCCGGAATCAAACAGCTTGAGATAGCCCCCTGCCTGAACAGTCAGTACAGTTTCGACGACTTCATCGAAGGTGACTGCAACAGGCTCGGAAGGGCTGCAGGCCTGAGCATATCCGACAACCCGGGCAGGAACACCTTCAACCCGCTGTTCATCTACGGTGGACCGGGCCTCGGAAAGACCCATCTGGCTCAGGCGATAGGAATTGCCGTAAAGGAAAAACATCCCGAAAAAGTGGTTCTGTACGTAACTGCCAACACCTTCCAGAACCAGTATATGAACGCCGCCTGCAGTGCCAAGTCGGGACACGACGGCAACAAGGTGGCTGACTTCCTCCGTTTCTATCAACTGATAGACCTTCTGATAATTGACGACGTTCACGATTTTGCGGACAAGAAGGGTACGCAGGGAGCGTTCTTCCACATATTCAATTATCTTCACCAGAGCGGCAAACAACTTATCCTGACTTCCGACAAACCGCCGGTCGAGCTTCAGGGGCTGGAACAGAGGCTCCTCTCCCGTTTCAAATGGGGGCTTTCGGCAGAACTGCTGCCGCCGTCATACGAAACGCGACTGGCCATCCTCAAGGCAAAATGCAGACGCGAAGGCGTCGAGGTGAGCGACGAGGTGCTCTCCTATATCGCACATAATGTCAAGAACAACATCCGCGAACTCGAAGGGATTCTCTTCTCGCTGATAGCCAATGCCACTTTTGCCCAGAAGAACATTTCGCTGGCGCTGGCGCGCGACATCGTCGAGAAGATCGTAACCGAGCCGAAGATTGAGATAACGATTCCCAAGATTCAGAATGCGGTCTGTCAGTACTTCTGCATCTCCGAGGATATGTTTATGTCGAAGACACGCAAGCGTGAGATAGTCCAGGCCCGTCAGATAGCGATGTATCTGAGCCGCAGCATGACCAAGACATCCCTTGCCTCCATCGGTGAGGCTCTCGGGGGTAAAGACCACGCCACTGTTCTCCACGCCTGCAATACGGTGAACGATCTCGTCGATACCGACCGTAATTTCCGTTCTTATCTCCACGACATCGAGAAAATGCTCAACAGCGCTGACTGAGAAGCTGAGCATCAAAATAACGTCATAGTATATGAACACTGAAAAAGTACTCTCATTTTTTGATGAGATTACCCGCATTCCCCGTGAATCGGGTCACGAAGAGAAAATCATAGAATACCTCCGCGATTATGCCGCCGAAAGGGCTCTGGACTGCAAGGTGGACCGTAGCGGCAACGTGCTGATAACCGCACCCGCCTCCGAAGGTTTTGAAGGCAGGCCGACGGTGATTATCCAGGGCCACACCGATATGGTGTGTGAAAAGAGGGCCGATTCCTCATTCGATTTCTCGAAGGACCCCATCAGATATGAAATCGAGGACGGATGGATGATTGCGAGAGAGACTACCCTCGGAGCGGACAACGGGATAGGGATAGCGACCGCCCTTGCCATAATGGATGACAAGTCGATACCCCACCCGAGGCTCGAATGCCTCTTCACGACCTCCGAGGAGACGGGGCTTGACGGAGCAAGGGGGCTGAAGGCCGGTTTTCTGACCGGAAAGACCCTCATAAATCTCGATGACGAGGATGAGGGGTACTTCTGCGTCGGATGTGCCGGAGGAATGGATGTTGTCGGCTCTTTCAGATATATTCCCAAGAAGCCGCTCAGAGGTTCCGTGGTATCCGTCTTCACAATTGACGGAGGGCTCGGGGGCCACAGCGGTGACGATATCGACAAGAACAGGATGAACGCAGTCCAGCAGGCCGCCCGATTTGTCAACATTGCGATGCGCTACAACGTCGACCTGTGCAGCATTCAGGCAGGGAACAAGAGAAACGCCATTGCACGAAGCGCCGAAATCGTTCTCGCCATTCCGGCACGCAACGAGGACAAGGTCATTGAAGCTTTCAACACCTTCACATCGAATCTCAAGGCGGAATTCGCCCTGTCCGACCCCGGCCTGCAGTTCAAGGCGGAGCCTGTCAGCTGGAAAGGAAATGCCATCGACAGACGCACAGCCCACAAGCTGGTCAAGACACTTCTCGCCCTGCCCCACGGAGTGATTGCAATGAGCGATGATATCCCCGGTCTGATTGAGACTTCGACCAACCTGGCTTCGGTCAGGATGGAAGACGGGAACAGGATAGTTGTCGGCAATATGCTTCGAAGTTCAGTCAACAGCGCAAAGGAATTCCTTGGAGAGCGTATCTGCGCCGTCTTTGAGATGGCCGGAGCGAAAGTCAGCTGTTCGGACGGATATCCCGGATGGAAACCGAACATGAACTCGAAGGTGAAGGATGTCTGCGTCGCGGCCTATAAAAAGCTGTTCGGCAGGGAACCTGTGGTCCGTGCAATCCACGCCGGCCTTGAGTGCGGTCTGTTCACCGAGAAATTCCCGGATATCGATATGATAGCCTTCGGGCCCACCCTGAGAGGTGTCCACGCCCCCGGCGAAAAACTTGACCTCAAATCCCTCGACCGGTTCTATGCAGTTCTGCTTGAAGTGCTAAAGAGCCTGTAACTTGCCGGCGAACTTGTCCACCCTCTCTTTTGCATAATCGAGAGTGACCGTGTAGACGGCCTTGCCCATCGACGGAGCCTCGTACATTGCATCCATAAGAATCGCCTCGCAGATTGACCTTAGTCCGCGGGCGCCGAGTTTGTACTCTATCGCCGTGTCCACAATATATTCAAGGACCTCATTCCTGACTGTCAGCCTGACACCGTCAAGGCTGAAAAGTTCCTTGTACTGTTTTATCAGAGCATTCTTGGGCTTGGTGAGAATCGACAGAAGTGTGTCGCGGTCCAGAGGGTCAAGATGCGCCAGAACAGGCATTCGGCCCACGATTTCGGGAATCAGGCCATAAGCCCTCAAGTCCTGGGGCGCCACATACTGCACCAGATTGTCGGCATCTATCCCGCTGCGGTGTTCCCTGGAACCATATCCGATCACCTGGGTGTTCAACCGCTGCGCGATGTGCCTCTCTATCCCTTCGAACGCGCCTCCGCAGATGAAAAGAATATTTTCAGTATTGACCGCTATCATCTTCTGGTCAGGGTGCTTGCGTCCGCCCTGAGGCGGAACGTTGACGATATTGCCTTCTATTATCTTGAGCAAAGCCTGCTGGACTCCTTCTCCGGACACGTCGCGGGTGATGGAAGGATTGTCCGACTTTCTGGCAATCTTGTCAATCTCATCAATGAACACAATACCCCTTTCTGCCTTTGCCACGTCATAGTCAGACGCCTGAAGAAGCCTTGTCAGAATAGATTCGACATCCTCCCCAACATAACCGGCTTCGGTGAGAACCGTTGCATCGACTATCGCGAAAGGGACATTGAGTTTTTTGGCTATTGTCTTGGCCAGCAGAGTCTTTCCGGTACCGGTAGGCCCAACCAGAAGGATATTGGATTTCTCTATCAGGTCATCCTTCTTTCCAAGCCTCTTGTAGTGATTGTAAACCGCAACCGACAGGCATTTCTTCGCCTCCTGTTGCCCTATCACGTACTGGTCGAGGAACTGCTTGATCTCGGACGGCTTGTACAGATGATAGTCGAGAGAACTGTCCGGTCTGACCACTTTACGCACAGGGTCGGTGTCCTCACCGAGGACCTGACGGGAGTATTCGTACGCCGTCCTTGCACAGTCGGAGCAGATGGATACGCCTCCTTCACTGTTGAGGAGAAGTTCCACCTCTTCCCGGGTGCGGCCGCAGAAAGCACACCTGTCCACGGAGCCGTCGTCCTTTCCTTTCTTTCCCATCAATTCAGGATTATTGTTTTTTCTTTGATATGATATTGTCAATCATACCGTATTCCTGAGCTTCAGAAGAAGTCATCCAATAGTCACGGTCGGCGTCGGCTGTGATTTTCGCGAGGCTGTTCCCGGTATGGTCCGAAAGAATCGAATAGAGTTCGTTCTTCAACTTGAGAATCTCCCTGGCGGTAATCTCGATGTCGGAAGCCTGTCCCTGAGCGCCGCCCATAGGCTGGTGAATCATAACCCTTGAATGCGGCAGAGCCGAACGCTTTCCCTTTGCGCCGGCCGCGAGCAGGATGGATGCCATCGAGGCGGCCATACCAGTGCAGATTGTGGCAACGTCGGGCTGGATGGTCTGCATCGTATCGTAGATTCCAAGTCCGGAATAGACCATTCCTCCGGGAGAGTTGATATAGAGCATAATGTCCGCCTTGGGATCATTGCTCTCCAGGAAAAGCAACTGGGCCTGGATGATGTTTGCAACGTCGTCGTCAATCGGGCATCCGAGGAAGATGATGCGGTCCATCATCAGACGTGAGAACACGTCCATCTGAGCCACATTCAGTTTCCGCTCCTCAATGATCATAGGGTTGATGTATCCGGAGGTCACCCGGCTCACCTTCGAGAGGGAGACCGGATTGACCGAACAATGGCCTATCGCAAATTTCTCAAACTCAGTCATACGGACTATTTTGTCAGTTCACGCATTTTATCAAGGGTGACTTTCTTGTTTTCAAGAGTCACGGCATCACGGAGGAAGTTCAGGACGAGATTGTCCTCAACCCTGTCCACAATCCTGTCGGCCTGCTGACGGTCGCCAAGAATCTGCTCGGCATACTTGGCAAGATGTTCCTCGGGAACGTTGTTCATCCCGTACATCGCGAACTGATATGCCGCGAACTCTTTGGCCTGCTTCGTTATGTCATCCTTGGTGATCTTGAGATTCTGATCCTTCATTATCTGGGTACGGATGATGTTCCAGCGGAAATCCTTTGCGAAAAGATCATATTCCTTCTCCACGTCCTCCTTTGTGAACTTGCCGTCATTGGCGGCAATGATCCAGCGTTTCATGAATTCATCGGGAAGAGCCACAGCCGCCTTCTCAATCAGATATTCCTTGGCATCAACCATAAAGCGGTACTCACTCTCCTGCCTGTATTCCGCTGCAAGGCGTTCCTTCACCTTCTCAGTGAACTGTGCCTCGTCCTTACAACTGCCTTCGCCGAAGATTGTGTCGAAAGTAGCCTGCTCAAGAGGGGCGTTGACGAAAGTCTTCACCTCCTTGACAGTCATCTTCCAGCTGACAGGCAGAGTCTCCAATTCTTCCTTCTTTACCTTGAACATCGCGGCCCTGTCGGTCTCGTTCGTGAATGTCGCCTCTATGTCAACTTCCTTTTCGGCACCTGCCTCAAGCCCGACGAATGATTTCTTGATTTTGGCATCAGTGATGCTGCGGAGAGCTACGTATGCGCCCTCGACCTTTGTCTCGCCCGCCTCGAAATCAACGATGATAAAGTCGTCCTCACCGGCTTTTGTCCCGGTCTCAAGCTGCCCGTACTGTCTGAGGAGACTATTCTTGTAATCCTCGACGGCCTTATCGTCCATCTTCACTTCATAATAGGGAATCTTGTCATCCTTGCCAAGAGCAATCTCGACCTTGGGGGCGATGGCAATGTCGAAAGAGAATTTGAACTTGTCGGGGTTGTCCCAGTCATTCTTGTCTTCCTTCTCGCTGGGGAGGGGTTCTCCGAGGATGGCCAGTTTGTTCTTCTTTATGAATTCATCCAAGCCGTCGCTGACAAGAGTGTTGATTGACTCTGCAAGAGCCTGTCCACCGTGAAGTTTCTCTATCAGGGACATAGGCGCCATCCCGCGGCGGAATCCCTTCAGGTCGGCAGTGCGTCTGAATTCGTTGAGTTTCTTTTTCCTGGGTTCTTCCCAATCGCTTCTGTCAAGTGCGAAATCGACAGTAAGGTTCAGATCATCAATCTGATGTTTTGTGACTTTCATTATTTGTCGTTTTTGATAATTTCGAATAAGACCGCGAATTTAAGAAAATAATGGAACTTCGCCAAATCGCAAACGGATTTGGAAGTTTAAAAAAATGTTCATATCTTTGTAGTCCACATCGCGGGGTAGAGCAGTTTGTAGCTCGTCGGGCTCATAACCCGGAGGTCGTTGGTTCAAGTCCAGCCCCCGCAACCAAGTCAATTCTGATTTCATCGGCCGTCATCCACGGCCGTTTTTATTTCCAGGAGTTTCCTTGTTTCGGCCGTAATTTTGAAACGGTCGTCTATCCTGTATGGGGCGACGCAGACGATTGCCCCGGTAGCGTCACACACCACTGCCTGCAGGCTCTTGCCGTAAACGTCTATCTTCCGCCCGGACAAGAAATCATTGACAAGCTTCGACC
>JAGHVE010000103.1 GCA_018064445.1 Candidatus Cacconaster equifaecalis | reverse complement strand
GGCAAGGACACTATGCCCTCAATGAAAATCTGAGGGCTTCCTATGAATAGACTTTTCAAAATGATTGCCGCCATCCTGTCGTTGGCGGCATTTGTTTCCCTTCCGGGCCTCTCTTTCGGCCGGGAGGTCTCCTCTGTCGACAGCATCTCGATTACTGCTGTTCTCGCCGGAGACGGAAGCGCAGCCGTGACCGAGGTGTGGAACGTGGAAATCTATGAGGGAACGGAATGGTATCTTGTCCGCAATAATCTGGGAGACATTGAGATAACGAGCTTGTCCGTAAATGGGGACGGCCGTGATTTTGAAAACATAGGGGAGTGGGAGGTTGACCGTAACATCGACAGGAAGGCTTTCAAGTGCGGAATCGTGACTAAAAGGAACGGCCTCGAACTGTGCTGGGGACTCGGCTATTACGGGAAGCATACCTTCACCGTTTCATACAAGATGACAAACGCGGTCAAATCACTGAATGATTACGATGCCCTGCATATCCAGTTCGTATCTCCCGGCATCAGACCCCGCCCTGAAAAGATATCTGTCACCGTAAAGTCTGAAAACCGGCCGTTTAATGAAGAAAATACAGCTGTATGGGCATTCGGATATGAAGGTGTGGTCGGATTCGAAGAGGGGGAAATCAGAGCCCGCACAGAGACACCTTTTGCATCGGACCAATATTCGGTAATCCTCCTCGCTCGTTTCAACAAGGGTATTTTCAATTCCGGCAGCAAACGGGACATGGATTTCTCCACCCTTCAGGAGGAGGCTTTTGAGGGGAGCGATTATCAGAAATACCTTGACTCGGAAGATGAAGATGCCTTTCCCTGGCAACTGGCAGTAATTCTGGGATTGGGATGTGCCGGTATGTTGTGGGGCAAATCCCGTTTCATCCGCAGACGCAACCTCAGGATTTTCGGGATTCATCCTCTGAAACAGATAGGCTATTACCGTGACATACCGTTCAACGGCAATGTTCTTGAGGCCAACAGCATTCTTTCCCAAAGCGGCAGTCAGGAATCGGAGGGCCACATAGCTTCTGCGCTGATACTCAAGCTTCTGCAGGGAAAATTCATCACCCTTTCAAACAATGGCCGCCGCAAGGTGGATATATGCCTTGACGGTCCGGTAAAGGCGGATGCCCTCGAGGGTCCCGCTCTTGAACTGTACAGATTGCTGGAAGCGGCCGCCGGTCAGGACAGGGTACTCCAGGAAAAAGAATTTCCCCGTTGGGCATTGCGCCACAGGGAACAGATACAGGATTTTCTGGATTCGGTCAGAGACCGCGGTTCCAAGGATCTGCAGTCCGACGGTTATTCCGAGGGAGGCAGTTTCCTCCCTTCCGGGCAGGAGCAGGCCAGAAATCTTTTGGGATTCCGCAAGTTCCTTAAGGATTTCACTCTTATTGACGAAAGAAAGTCCATAGAGGTGACCCTATGGCAGGATTATCTGGTTTTCGCAGCCCTTTTCGGAATCGCCGGCAAGGTGGCCGCTGAGCTGAAGGAGATCAATCCCAAGGCGTTCGAGGAGGTTACGGGGTATGAGGTCACCACGCTCAACCGGGCAATATTCCTCTCCGACCACTATGGCTCGTCTATGGTGAAAAGCATTTCTGGACAGACTGCCGGCTCGGTTGCGGGTCACGGAGGTTTCTCGTCATTCGGAGGGGGAGGAGGCTTCTCCGGTGGCGGTTTTGGTGGAGGCGCCCGATAATTTTATCAAAAAATATTGCATTTAATAAAAATTGAAGTATATTTGCAGTCCCAATTCGCCCAGGTGGTGAAATTGGTAGACACGCCAGCTTGAGGGGCTGGTGCCCGCTATAGGGCGTGCAAGTTCGAGTCTTGTCCTGTGCACAGAGGCCGACCTGATTTTCAGGCCGGCCTCTTTCTTGACTCGTTCCTCTCTATTTCCGAGGGTGGAAATTCAGGATGGAGGCCTGCCATTTCGATGA
>JAGHVE010000108.1 GCA_018064445.1 Candidatus Cacconaster equifaecalis | reverse complement strand
TTCTTCAACAGTGTTTCAAATATCGAGAGCATCCTGACCATCGTTCAGGCGGCGGGAGAAGATCCGGGACCTTCGGTCGACAACGCATTCACCAGGAACTGCACGAAGCCGGGAATCTACAATCTGAGCAATCCCGACACCCCCGAATCAATACTGTAATACCAATAATTCACCGACCAGATTGCTTTCGGCACAGACAACAAGGTCAGGACCTTCCGCATCCAGAACCTCAAGTCCGGCCGGATTACCGGAATGGTCCTGAACAGTACCGTCTTTTCGGTCGGAGAAACGGCTGGGCTCACCTTGACCACCACAGTGCCCACAGGTACGGAGAAAGAGGAATACACCGTACGCACCGACAGGTACAGTTCCGGCAAGCTCTGGCTTGAAGACCTCGAGGCCGGGAAAGGATTCATAATAACAGTGGAATGAATATGAAAAGGTTCGCTCTCATCATACTGACAGTCACCCTGTGCACCGCGGGCTACGCAGGAACGGTAACACGAATTCAGGCAGAAAAATACGCTCAGTGCATAATCGGCGGAAGCGGGTCGATAGCAATCCACTCTTCCGGTGAGGTTCTCAATCTCCCATATCAGGAGAGTTCCCCGTCCTTCTACCTCTTCGAGAACCCCTCTGGCGGGTGGATGATACTCTCCGCAGAGGACAGGACCGCTCCGGTTCTTGCTTATTCAGACGAAGGCAGTTTCGATTTCCGGAACCTTGCACCCAACACAAGATTCTGGCTTTCCAAACTCGACAACGACATCAAATTCCTCAGAAAGACAAACGGCACGGCTGATGCCGCTATCAAGAAGCAATGGGAGGAGGCAGGAATCAGGACCAAAGCCTCTGGCGAGGGGAAGCTCCTCGAAACCGCTCTATGGAACCAGGGTCAGCCATACAACAACCTCTGCCCTGTCGTTGCAAGATACCAGTCCCCCAGCGGATGCGTGGCAACTGCAATGGCAATCATCTTGAGATACCACAAATGGCCCGAGCACGGCACCGGCACACTTCCGACATATGTTACCGAGACTTCGCGGGTAACAATTCCGGGATACAGCATCGATTCCCACAATTACAATTGGGACAATATGCCGCTGGAATACACTGAAGCAGCTACCGCACTGCAACAGAAAGAAGTTGCACAGCTTATGTACGACTGCGGAGTGATGGTCCGGATGGACTATGCAGGCACTTCATCATCGGCCTATTCCAAAGACGTCATCCCTGCTCTTTCGAAACACATGTCATATTCGGCCTCGGCCAGGGAGTTATATCAGACGCACTACAGCGTCATGGAATGGTTCAGGATGATCACCGAAGAGATAGACGAAGGCCGCCCTCTTTTATACGGAGGCTGCGACCCCGAGCAGGGAGGTCATCAGTTCGTCTGCGACGGATATGACCCCAACGGCTTCATCCACATCAACTGGGGCTGGAGTGGTCACGCCAACGGCTATTATTCCATTACTTATCTCGGGGACAAAGATAAGGAAAAGGTCAATCACGTGTTCAATTACGATGCCAGCGCCATTTTCGGCCTGAAAC
>JAGHVE010000018.1 GCA_018064445.1 Candidatus Cacconaster equifaecalis | reverse complement strand
CGTGGCCCCTCTCGTAAATCCCAGACCTCAAGCCATAACTGGCAACAACTCTTATGCACTCGCTGCGTAGTCTAGCCTGAGGCAGACTCCTTAATCGCGTGGACCAGGTCCATAGCGACGAGTATCCCGCCGGGGTTTGCGCCCTCTATCCACGGCATACGGGGTATCATCCAAGAGGGATGCTCGCGTTCACTCCTCTACGGCGCGTTAAGATTTAGAGGATAAGGGTCCGGTGGCCCGCCTGCAGGCAGCCGTTCCCCGACAATCAAGAGCAGGATAAACGTGTAGAAAGCCTTCTGGTGCTTTATTCGGACGGCGGTTCGACCCCGCCCATCTCCACAAGAAAAGGAGCCTTGCGGCTCCTTTTCTTGTGGAGAATATAACCCCCGCTGCTTCGCAGCTGCCCCGAGGGGCATACCCGATTCCGCTGTCGCTCCATCGGGGTGGCTCCGTGGCTAGATGTTCTCCGAACATCTCCCACACTCCGCCACGGCGGCTGATGCCGCCTTGCTATTCCCGTAGTACCGCAAGGCTCCTTTTCTTGTGGAGAACTGCCGACGGCTGAAGCCCTGCTGCTCGTCGGATGATGCGAACTTTGCTACTCTACGTCAAGCCATTATTTCATGTTTTCTATCTCCTTACATACGGCCTTGACGTGGTCCATCCCGTAGAGCAGGGATTTGCTGTCAATGCCCATCCAGCTGAACAAAGTCATAACCTCCACAAGCGTTCACGTATCTCCTCATTCTCTTTGAGGACATAATCTTCTCAAACTCACATATTGCCAAATCAAAAAATATTCGTACATTTGCATCGTTGATTCCCGATAGCCCCTGAAGCAATTCAAGCTACCGGGTTTAGTTTTTTATATCAGCACCGGTTTCTCGAACTTTTTCTGAGGCGAAGATACGAATTCCCATTCAGCCTGCAAACAGTAACCCTCCGCAGAATCTTTCATCTACGGAGGGTCTTTCAGATTACGCCGAACTATTGCATATCCACATTCAACAGTACCACACAGAGTTGCTGTGCTGCTAAAAAAAACTTTCAACCGCAATGATTTTTTTCATACCTTTGAGGCCGCAACGGGACCATAGCTCAGCCGGTTTAGAGCGCTTGCTTCACACGCAAGAGGTCAGCAGTTCGAATCTGCTTGGTCCCACTTCACCCCGACTGATATGAATTCCATTCTTCTCGCAATTACCGCCCTTTATGTGGGGCTTTCTCCTATTTATACAGTCCCCGAGGCCAATGGCAACGGAAAGTTTCTCGAACCGTCCGAACTCCGAAGTATCAGTTTCTATCCTAAAACCAAGGCCAAAGAAATTCTGGGGTTGGAAGAGGCAAGCCGCGAATATTTTGTCAGGGAAGGCAGCATCTTCCGGCATACGGCCGCCGGTGATACCTGCATCAAACGTGGCGAGGGGGCCGTCTCCTACGGAGAGGCTGTCAGCAGGAACGAATTCGGCGGTGACAGGGGTCTGTTCTTTCCGGAATGTCCCTCGACACGGGTTGCATTCTACCGCAAGGACGAGAGCGCGGTGAGGCTCTTCCACCTTCTTGACATCACCCGCTGCGAATCGCTCCCGATCCGATATCCGATGAACGGCGAACCTTCCGAAAAGCTGGCCCTCGGGGTATATGACTCCGCAACTGACAGCACGGTATGGCTTGACGTCAGCGACTTCACCTCCGAACGCTACCTGACAAACGTGAGCTGGGCGGGAGACACATATCTGTATGTGCAGGTTCTTGACCGCGAGCAGCACAATATGAGGCTCAACCGTTACAGCGCGATTGACGGACGATTCCTCGGGACGGTGCTGAGCGAATCCAATGAAGCCTGGGTTGAACCGCGCGAACCGTTGCGCTTCTTCTCCCCGGAAGAGACGGATGTCTTCGTATATGAGACCGACAACCGCGACGGCTTCAAATCCCTCTATCTTGCCGACATCTCCGGGACGGTGCGGCGTATCGTGGAGGTGGATGCCGACATCGAGTTCAAAGGCATACAGGGAGACTACCTGTATTATGTCAGTGCAGAAGATTCGCCTGCCGGGCGGCAACTGTTCCGCGTGAAAATCTCCCGTCGGACAAGTGCTTCGAAGGCGCGAATATCCAAGCCTGAGAGACTTACGGTAGGGGATGGATGGCACGAGATTACACTTGGCCGCGACGGGCGCTATACTGATTTCTTTTCTTCAGTCGGGAATCCGGGAGTTATGACCCTCTGCGGTCCTGACGGGAAACTCCTTGATACGCTGGAGGTGAAGCGCGACCCGCTTGAGGGGTACGCCCGGGCAAGTGTGGAGTTCGGTACTGTCCCCTCTGCAGACGGACAATACCAAAACCACTACCGGCTCATCCGCCCTCTTGGATTCGACCCTTCGAAAAAATATCCCCTGATTGTTTATGTCTATGGCGGCCCTCATTCCCAACTCGTCAAGGACACCTATCTTGCCGGTCTCCGTACCTGGGAGATGGTGATGGCCCAGCGGGGTTATGTTGTCTATGTCCAGGACAACAGGGGGACGCTCAGCCACGGCACCGAATACGAAAAAGCCATAAACCGAGCCTGCGGTCAGGTTGAGTCCGACGACCAGATGGTAGGCATCAGGGCTCTTCTGGCGCAACCCTGGATTGACTCTTCAAGAGTCGGAGTCCACGGTTGGAGTTACGGCGGTTTCATGACCCTGACTCTCGCAACCCGCTTTCCGGACGTTTTCAAATGTGCCGCTGCGGGAGGTCCGGTCATTGACTGGAAGTGGTACGAGATAATGTACGGCGAGAGATATATGGACACTCCCGCCGCCAACCCTTCCGGGTTTGCGCAGACTTCCCTTACGGACAAGGTCGGCTCCCTGAAGGCCCGCACGCTCCTGATTCAGGGCGCACGTGACAACACCTGTGTCTGGGAACATTCCCTGAGTTTCCTCCAGGCCTGCATTGACAAGGGCATCCAGGTCGATTACTTTCCTTTCCCCCTCTCCGAGCACAATATGGTACGCAACGAGAGAGACTATCTTTACCAGAAACTTACCGACTGGTTCCTCCGGGAACTTTGATCACTATTCCGTACCAGCAACGTCCAAATCCGTACGCTCGTTAATCTATGAATAATTTTTGTGAACCATATTCAAAACAGCTTCTTATGAAAAGATTTTTGTTGTTTGTTGCCGCGGCGCTTGTCTGCACAATGGCGGTCGCCGGGAATCCCAAGGAATCCAAAACCAACTTTGCTTATGATGCTTTGAAGCCGTATGTCGATGATGGCCGGCTCCCCGGCGCCATCTGTGTCTTTTACAAGGACGGCGTACAGGAGACCTGCTGCATAGGCTATGCCGATGCTGCGTCGAGGCGCCCGATCAAGATGAGCAGCGCTTTTATGCAGTGCTCGCAGACAAAGGGGTTCTGCGGAGTCACAATTGCCAAGCTGGTCGAGGAGGGACGTATCTCCCTTGATGACCCTGTGTCAAAGTATCTTCCCGAATTTGCGGAACTGTGGGTGCTCGATTCGGAAAAGGACGGAATAAAGACGCTTCATAAGGCACAAAACGTATTGACAGTCAGGATGGTGCTCAATCATACCGGCGGCTTCCCCTTTGAGATAAGTGCAAAACGCCTGGACGTGCGCGGAGGAGGGTGGAGCGGAGGAGCTCCCATCCGTCAGGCGGCATCCGTTGCCGCGGCATCCCCGCTGATGTTCGAACCGGGAACACAGGTGCAGTATTCAAATACGGGAATAGACATCGGAGCCGCAGTTGTCGAGGCTGTGACCGGAATGAAGTGGGAGGATTATCTCAAACAGGAGGTGCTCGACCCTCTGGAAATGAAGTCCACCTGGTTCTGGCCTACCGACGAACAGATAGAGAACAAGATTGAACTTTATGAATATCAGGAGAATGCTCCGGCAAAGTGGGTTGAGGAGATGGGCTGGGAACAGCGCCCGTACAATGACTCGCACGTATTCGCATCCGCCGGTGCAGGCCTCTGGACTACGGCCGAGGATCAGTTGAAATTCTACAAGATGCTTATGAACCTTGGAATGGGTGACAACGGAGTTCGCATTCTCAAGGAGGAGACAGTAAAGTCCATCCTCGCCGTTTCCACCCGTCCTGAGGGATTCGAGGGCTATTCACTCGGGCTTGGCGCTCCGGAAAAGGACAGCGAGGAGAGCTGGTTCGGACACGGCGGAGCCTGGGGCACGAACTGCAGCGTGAACTGGCACAACAGGGAACTCAGATTGTGGGTGGTACAGAAAGCCGGAGGTCCTTCACCCTGGGATCAGGAAATCGACAAGGCCGCCGACAGATTCTTCAACTCCAAGTTCGATGCCGGCAAACGGGATGCATACACGGGCCGTACCGACTAGGAAGTTGTTTTGAAAAAGAGGAGGAAAATATGGCCAGTATTGTGGTGGACTCTGTCCACTATAGTGCTCGTTCCTATTCTCTGCATTGTGCTTGTGGCACTCATCCTCTATTATCCTCCGGCGCAGAGGAGGGCTGTCGGCATAGCGGAAAACATCCTCCGGGAGAAAACCGGATTTGAAGTTTCCGTAGGGCGCGTAGGCATATCTCCCATTGCAGACATTGATTTGCATAGTGTTTCGCTGTTGGACAACAGCGCCGACACTCTCATTGCCGTGGATGACTTCATACTCCGACCCGATCTGCACGCCATCAGGGACGGTGTGGCCGGAATCAGGCGTTTCCGAATCCGCAACTTGAGTGCGGATACCAAGGACTTGCTTCCGGGAATAGGAGTTCGGGGGAAAGTGGGCAGGTTGGACATTGTCAGCGATTCAACCTCTTTTTACAATGCATATACTCTTGTCAATGAGGTTTCTCTGGATGACATTGATCTGACAATCAATCTCCCGGCACAGACTCAGGATGATACCCCTCCCGACAATGATTCCTCCTCTTTCGGATGGGTCT
The DNA here is from genome assembly GCA_018064445.1 of Candidatus Cacconaster equifaecalis. Taxonomy (GTDB): domain Bacteria; phylum Bacteroidota; class Bacteroidia; order Bacteroidales; family UBA932; genus Cacconaster; species Cacconaster equifaecalis. Next base: position 10,504 of record JAGHVE010000018.1, on the reverse strand, counting down.
TCGATGTCAGGAAGGCATCCATACGGGATGCGAGGGTCAGGCTGAATCCCATCGCTCTGGACGTGGATGTCTCTGACATTTCATTCTCGGGGACAGCCGATATCGGCCGCACCGCATATCACGCCGATTCCTTTGTCTCCGGCCCTTTGAGCGTGGGAATTTCCGGCAAGCGTTTCAGCCTCGACGAAGCGGACCTCGTTGCCGCTATGGATTCGACGTTCATTCGCGCGGAGAAAATCCACGTCAGGAAAGGGGAGGTGACGGCGGATGCGGACGCGACACTGGATCTAACAGATATACAGTCTATTGCCTATTCCGTCAATCTGGATATGGGATGGACATCTCTGTCGGACATAATACCTTATGACCTGCCCGTTTCGGCAAAGGGAACGGTTTCTGTCAGCGGCCACGGATTCGACATCGCCGACAACCGTACCGGGATTGACGTGAAAGCCCGTATCGACAGTTGCGACACCGGGCCTGTCAAGGCTGGACCCACACTTCTGTCCGCGACCATTGAAAGGAAGACAATCTCCGGCCGCATCAGGACAAAGGCTTCTTATGCCGACACCACCTTGCTTGCCGCGCTGTCGGGCGTTATGGATTTCAATGCGTCGGACATAGAGTCAAAACGCCCTTCTCTCACGATTGATGCGGATTTTGACACTCTGTCTTTCCGCAAGGATTCCATTGAACTCAATCTCGATACACTCTTCGTGGCCGCCCTCACGCGGAGGGAAAAGACCGACATCAGCGTGAAGACCGGCGGTTTCTCCGTGGAAACTGAATCGGCCCTGCACATCACCGACCTTCTCAGCTCTCTGGAGAAAGTCTCGTCGGTTGTCGGCACTCAACTGGATTCGTCTGATTTCGACGTGCCTTCAATCAGTAAAATCCTTCCGGAAATGACAGCATCCGTCAGAGTTGACAAGGACAACCCGGCGGGAGGCATCATTTCAAAATACGGCATAACGTTCGATGCCATCGGACTGGATGCATCCCTCTCTCCCAAGCGCGGGATAGATGCGGCATTGGCCGTCCGGAACATCTCTCTTGACACTATTTCCCTCCACTCGGCGGACGTGCGGCTCACTCAGGCGGATGACGATCTGCTGTGCAGGATAGACCTCGACTTTCTCAACCAGTATGGCTTGCCTGACATCAGGGCGGGACTGGATGCAGTCCTTTCCGGCAACTGTGCCACGGCCAGTCTGAAAGTGAAGTCGGAAATAAAGGACGGGACCCTGGGTATCCGGGACCTGAACACCGGCCTGGACCTCGACCTGAATGCATCTCTCGACCGCAAAAGCCTCAGTGCGGAGGGCCGGCTCATCCTTGACGGTTTGCGATATGGCTCCGCTGATTTCGGCACGCACACTGTCAGGTTCGAAGGCACCTCTCCTGATATGAAATTCTTTGACCTTTCCGCCGATACGGACAATATCCCGCTTTCTGTGATAGGCTCCTTCGTCGATCTCGGCGATCTGACGACGGGAGGCGAGGTACTGGCAAAGGTTTCTGCGAAGGGCAGCCTTGACAGTTTCAGGATTTCCGGGGAAGTCGTGCCTGACGGCATAACCGTAGGGTATGCCCCCTTTGATGCGCAGCTCGCGGTAGGCAATGTCCCGATTCGTCTCGAGAACGGGGTGGTCCGGATAGACAGTCTTCCCGTATATGCCGCGGACAGCACTTATGTCGTGGTGGACGGTACCTTCGACTTGTCCGATATGGCAATGGACTTTGCAATAAAGAGCGACAGGTTCAAGCCACTTCCGTTGGAAAGGAGGGACAGCATCCCATATTTCGGCGATGTCGCCGCGGGTCTGGACATCGTATTGGCAGGCACCACCGAAAAACTGAACATATCGGGAGACGTGACACTCCTGCCGGAGACGGACATAACTTATCTGATAGACAAGAAGAATTATGTACACGTCAAACCCTCCGGCAGGGTCAACGTGCACTACCCCGTCGGGGGAGAGATACTGCTTGACGGAAGGATTGACGTGAAGCAGGGGGAGATACGCTATTCCCCTCCGTATTATCCTTTCGAGCCGTTCTCGATAGATCCGGGGAGCAACGTGACCTTCAACGGTCCGCTGGACAGGATGTCTCTGAACGTCTCCGCACTGCAACCGGCGCGTGCCATCGTGGGTGATATCGGGGAGAGAACCAGGGAGGTGGATTTCATTGTCGGAGTCAGGGTCGTCAACACTCTGAAGGATCTGGGAATCAAATTCAGCATAGAAGCTCCTGACGACGCGGTCATACAGAAGGAGATAGAAGGATTCTCGGATGAGGACCGCGATCGCATAGCGGTGACTCTGCTTGCCACGGGTATGTATGCTTCCGAGACCAACACTGCCTTGAACAAATCGGGATATGCGGTCACGAGTATTCTGCAACGAAGCGCCAATGCTTTGGCAAACAATGCATTGGGTAAATATGTCGATTTGGACTTCGGTGCCGGCACGTCCTATCGTGACGGGCTTCTCTCCACCGATTATACGATGGCCCTGTCCAAGAGTTTCTTTGACAACAGATTGAAACTGTCGGTGGGAGGCCGCATCTCGGATATGGGAGGCAACGGTCAGAAATCCCAGTCAGCCATAGACAACCTTTCGGTGGACTGGAGGTTGAAGAAGGGCTCCGAAACAACGTTGACGCTGTTCCACAAGAAGGACTATGAAAATATAGTGGACGGAGAACTTGACAAGGACGGCATTGGGATAAGGACTGCTTTCGATGTCCGGTCCTCCAAAGATTCCGTCAATCCGTTCACGTTTGATATCGAAGGCAACGTCTCATATCGCAGCAATTCCCAGCTCGGCCCGGATATGTCCGTGACGATGACAAAACGCAATCTGTTGAAACTTGACGAGTTGATATCCGCCAGAGTGTTCGGGGCATATTATTGGAAGATGGCCAACCGTGATAGAGACAATAATTATGCGAACGACAACTTTGACATCGGCTTTGACGCCTCCGTGTCTTTCCCGAAGATTTTCTTCCCCGGTTTTGCAAAAAAGAAGTTCGAACAGCCCGTATCGACATCCCTCAACGTGGGGTATATGTTCGAGAACATAGCCGCCGGATGTATGCTCAACAAGGTGACGCTGGGTGCAAATTACGGATTCAGGACATCCAGATACGTCACTCACGATTTCTCCCCCGTGAACTGGACTCTGGTTCTCACCGCGGGAGACCTTGGTTACTACGGAAAATTCTCCAACAAAGACAATCTCATCAAGAGCATTGCCGACAATACCAACACCCTGTCCACAGGATACAATTTCAGGTACAACAACACCTTTGAGACCTCCCGTGCCGTGAACACGCGACTTGAGGCGGGGGTGAAGGAGTCGGCCATCCTGCTGAATTCAATCATAAAGTCGAAGCCGTTCGATGAATATGTGAAGTTAAATGCGGAACTGAGAAACCGATTCCGACTCTCCGAAGCGACAAGCCTTGCCACAAGGATAATCGCGGGATCCGCACTTACGGTAGGCGGGGGTTATGGCGCCCCTCTTGCAGACCTCTTCTACATCGGCGGTCCGAACAGTATCAGGGCGTTCGCTCCGAGGTCCATAGGCCCCGGAGAATTCCACAGTGACAAATACGATATGTATATGTACCACAGCGGGGAGATAAAATTCGAGGCGAACGTGGAATACAGATTCCCTCTGTTCTGGATGCTGGAGGGCGCCGTTTTCGTGGATGCGGGCAACGTATGGAACGCGAAGTCGGTGCGGGATTGTTGCACCGCGCAGGAACTGGAGGAACTGGAAAAAGTAACCGGCATCATCTACAATTTCGACGACGGCATCAAATTCAACAAACTGTTGCAGCAGATAGCGTTGGGGTCAGGATTCGGCGTGAGATTCGTATTCCAGTCAATTGTCGCGAGACTTGACCTCGGAATAGCGATTCACGCTCCGTACGATACCGGAAAGCCCGGATATTACAACATCCCGCACTTTTTCAAGGACGGGATGAGGCTCAATTTCGGAATAGGGTATCCGTTCTAGGATTTTTTGATTACGTAACGGGCGAACTCCCCGAAGGTGTCGAACAGATGGTCTTCCTGTATGAGGCCGGGAAGGATGTGCAGACTCTGCATCTTTGCCTTGGGCAACTCCTTGACGCCTGTCATATAAACCGTCAGCCCCCTGCCTGCAAAATCCTTGAGGGCGGATTCGAGGGCATAGAGTCCCGACTGGTCGAGGTAGGGCACGTATCTCATTCTGATGAGTACCGAATCGCACTGGGGCGGCACTTTGGAAACCAGGTCATTGAATCTGGTCACGCTCCCGAAGAACAGCGGGCCGTCCATTCTTATTATGCTCAGATTATGTCTGTACTCTTCAGGCAAGACGGATTCGTCGGCCCAGGCTTCTGAGGCGGGGTCGCTTGCACTGTATGACCCCTCCACAAGGTCGCTCGTGCGCTTCATCAGCAATACGCAGGAGAGCACCACTCCTATTGCAACAGCGGTGAGAAGGTCAACGAATACCGTGAGCAGGAAGACGGTCATCATCACGAAGGCGTCGCTGCGCGGAATCTTTGCGACATCCTTGAATCCCTTGAAATCGATGATGCCCCAGCCTACGGTGATGAGTATGCCTGCAAGCACACATAATGGAACGAATTTTACGATGCTTCCCAGACCCAGCAGGATTGCAAGCAGAAGCAGTGCGTGAATCATTCCGCTGACGGGGGTGCGGCCTCCGCTCTTGACGTTGACGACCGTACGCATAGTTGCTCCCGCGCCTCCGATTCCGGCGAACAGCCCGCTCACCATATTTCCGATTCCCTGGCCGATGAGTTCCTTGTTGCTGTTGTGCTTTGTATGGGTGATGTTGTCGGCAACCACGGAAGTGAGCAAAGTGTCAATCGAGCCGAGACCCGCCAGGGTTATGCCCGGTATCAGGGCATTTGTTATCATATCCTTCCATACGATGTTGTCGAGGGAAACGGTCTCTTTCACGAAAAACGGAAGAGGGAATCCGGATGGAATCTCCCCGATCAGGGGGATGGTGCCTTCTCTGAGGAACAGCGAGCCGACGGTGACTGCTATCAGCGCCACCAGGGTTGCGGGCACTTTCCTTGTAATCTTAGGGAAGAGGAAGATAATCAGGATTGTACAGATGCCCAGCGCCAGAGCTGTCCAGGAAAGTGCCGGAACGGCGGAGGGAAGGCCTGCAACCATATCGACGGTTTTGACAGGTGCCTTGAGACCCAGCAGGGGATAAATCTGCTGCAGGATGATTATCACGCCGATTCCGCTCATAAATCCCGAAAGCACGGGGTAGGGGATGTAGCGTATGTATTTCCCTATTTTGAGTACCCCGAAAAGGATTTGGAAAAGTCCGCAGAAAATGCCTGCAAGCGACATCGATACGAGCACGGAGGAGAAATCCCCGTATTGGCTCCAGGCCCCCGCAAGCAGCGAGGCCGTTATGACTGTCATCGGGCCTGTCGGACCGCTGATCTGTGACGGGGTGCCGCCGAAGAGGGATGCGAAGAAACCGAGCATCATCGCTCCCGTCAGGCCTGCAAGTGCTCCCAGAGAGGGGGCGAGAGGGTCTTCTATTCCGCTGAAAGCCTGTATTCCGAAGGCAAGAGCCAGGGGAAGGGCCACGATTCCGGCTGTTATGCCGCCGAAAATATCTCCCTTGAGATTCTTGAAATTGACGTATGCCATAGTTTGATTATAATTTTCATTTTCTTCCTGATGCAATATCGAAATGGTATTCGGCTATGCCGAGGCTGAGCTGCTCATAATCCTGCCCGGGAGCCGAAGCTTTGACTTTCTTCCCGTCCCAACTGAAGGTGAAAGTCTGCCGGTTCATTGCCGTGGGTGCCAGAAGCGCGGCCTCCACACCGTCAACAAACCACTCGGGAAAGTCACTGCCTTCGGTGACTGCATCAAAGCTCTTGCTTGTACGCACTTTCCCGGAATCCTTGCCGTAGCCGATTGAGATTACGCCATAAAGTTTATAGCCTTCAGGAACGGACATTGTCCTGTCAACCTTATTGTATGAACCTGCCACCCAACAGGTGTTGAGACCGTTGGCCTGCGCCATAAGGACAAGTTGCTCGCCATAATATCCCACTCTTCTGGCTGCATCGGGGGCATCCTTGGCGGCCAGAACGATATAGTTCAGGGCATTTGAGAAGTGTCCGATGCCCTTGAAAGCTTCGGGCTCGCCGGTAACGAGCGTGAGGGCGAGGTCCCCTTCCTCGTTGCACAGCTTTATCTCCTCCTGCAGGAATGCGATATGCTCCGCAGAGAGTGGCTCATCCTTATATTGCCTGATGGAGTGTCTCTGAGGGATTGCCAGATTCATTTGAATGGTCCTGAACTGCTTGGCCGATACTTTGAATGCGGTTCCGTGCCTCATCCCTTCGGGGAAAGAAAGGTCTTCGTCCGGAACGTCGGTCCAACTCTTTCCGTTGTCCCGGCTTACGACAGCTCCGTACTTCCCGTCAATATATCTGTCAAAATAGACGATAAGGGATCCGTCTGCCAGAAACAGTGGCGCCGGTCCCTCGGCCCAGTACTTGCCGTGGATGGGAGCGCTCACGTCAGTCGGGAAGCCTTTTCTTATGTCATCCGTTCTTGTGATGCGGATGTTCTTTTCCGCAGGCGAAGAATTCTCATTCTTGACGAACATTATCAGTTCATTGGCCGCGGCGTCCCTTACGATTGCGGCATCGATGACGCTGAAATCCGGGTTGAAGAACATTTCAGTGGGAGAGAACGTTTCGAAATCCTTCGTCGTAGTGCAGTAGATTCTATGGTTCAGCCCCTTTTCATTCTCGCTGACGGGGACATACGAATGTCTTCCGGGGATTGTGGTGGCCCAATAGATATAATAAGTTTCCGACGGCGCATCATAAAACAATTCGGGGGCCCAGCAGTTTCCGGCATCCGGCTCGTGCATCATCACGGGAATCGCTTTCTGTTCGCTCCAGTGGACGAGGTCTCTTGACGAGGCATATCCGATGATTCTGTCGTGCCAGCTGGAAGTCCATACCATATGGAAGGTGCCGTCCGGTCCCTGGCAGATTGAAGGATCACGCATCAGTTTGTCCTCTCCGACCTGCGGGGTCAGAAGGGAGGCGTTGCCGGCGAGAGGTTTCCAGTGGTAACCGTCGCTGCTCCAGGCCAGGTGCAATCCGTCCGCCTCACCGACAAAATAGGAGAAAAGGTAGACAGGGTCCGGATTTTTCGCAAGCAGTACATTCAATGGAAAAAGTGCGAGCATGAAGAGCAGTGCCAGTTTTTTCATACGAAGAGATTCAAAAGGTGTTTCAATACACAAATTTAATTAAATTTGCTTCGAATCGAAAGCGTCGGTTATGAAATCGGATTTGTTGAAATATGACCTCGGTCCCGGTGTCGAATCATTCACCACGATGCGGGATGCCGCCCTGCCCTGTCCGGTTGTAATCGGCCATCAGGTTCACGGATGCAGGGTGGCGAAGGTTGACCGTCCGGACTTGACGAGGGAGGATCTGGAAGGGTATGATGCACTGATCACAGACCTTCCTGTGGCGATAGGTGTCAGGACTGCCGATTGCATCCCTGTTCTGTTGAATGATCCTGTGCATCACGCGGTTGCGGCGATTCATGCAGGGTGGAAGGGAACTGTGTTGAAGATAGTGTTGCAGACGATTTCGGAGATGTCCTCCTTGTATGGGACAGACGCCTCGCAGTTGAAGGCGGTTATCGGTCCGGGCATCAGTTTCGACAGTTTCCAGGTCGGTGAGGAGGTTGTCCGGATTTTCAGGGAAAACGGTTTCCCGATGGACCGGATATGGCGGTGGGATGGAAGCTCGCAAACCGGCTCTATGAAAGGCGGCCATCATATCGACCTCAAGGCGGCAAACAGATGGCTTTTGGAGCAGGCTGGAATACCCGCCGCTTCCATACTGGTTTCTGAAATAGATACTTATACGGATGTCCGGTTCTTCTCGGCAAGACGTGAGGGGCAGCAGTGCGGCAGGAATATCAATGCTGTCCGGATATCAGGTTGTTCCTGAAAAGTTTGGGAATATGCGGAAGAAGGAGTAAATTCGGGATAAAAATCGATAGTATGGAAATTGATGTGACAAGGAAGGGAGTCATCATAGGCGTTGTCCTCATTGTCGTTGTGACCGGAGTGTTCACTTTCCTGCATTTCAGGAAGCCGGTTTCGGCAGTTGAGGACTTATCTGTCCAAGAGCAGTCCGTCAGCAGGGATTCGGTTGTCAGGCCGGTTCCGCTCCGGATTGACGTGAACAATTTCGATGACGGGATTTATCCTGTATCATTTGACCGGAATGAGGTGGAGAAGGAGGAAGATGGGTGCGTCATCACGTTCGAGATATTCAATATGGACCTGTATGATGCGGCGGAACTGCACAGTATGGAGGTCGGCGGATATATCGAGATTGGCGGGGAGATTGTGAAGATAGAAAGTCTGTCCAAGGATGGAAACGTCATCATAAACGGCGGCCTTGACAATGGCGGGGCGGAGCTGATTCCCGTCGGCGGCGGAGTCTACCGCTATCAGGGATGGGATGATATCGCAACATACACCTCATTCGGCAAGGTCAGACTGTTCGTCCCCGATACGATTGATTTCATTGACAGGGGCAATGTCGAGAAGTCGATGAAGGGGGTCACGGTGCCCGGAAAAAAGACGTTCGATTACCTCAGGAAGACAAAATTCGGCAGTTTCAATCAGTACTCCACAAGGATAAGGATTGACAATGGCGCCGTTGTGGAATTCTACCGCGAATACAGGCCGTAAGAAATATGGAATTATAGCACTATGAGAAAAATACTCTTTATCCTGCTTGCCTCGACTTTTGTCTTTTCCAATCTCTCCGCCCAGATGAGGTTCGGCGGAAACATCAACATCAACAGCAGCAAACAGACTGGCGTATATGACCAGTATGGAAAAAGACGGATCAGAAATCTTTCCAGGTGGTCGTGAAACCGAAATTGTACTGGTATCTGAATGAAAAGATGCAAATCGGTACCAGACTCGGTTTCGGATATGGAAATATCGAGGAGGGCATCTTTTTTGACCAGGACCCCTATCAGAGTGAACAGAAGATAGGGAAAAGCATTGGCTGGACCATTGCCCCTTACTATGCATACAGGCTGTTGAACTGGAAGATTGTTTCAGTATGGCTTGAAGCCAATGCGTATGTGGGTCAATTCTACAATGTATCGGACCAGAAAGAAAGGAGTCTGTTCCCGGAGATGTGGGACCGTCAGGCTGAATACGGCTTTCAGATTCTTCCCGTAGTGGGAATAGACATAACGGAGACACTTACTCTTGACCTTCACGTAGGCATCCTGTCGTTGGGTTGGAGTGGGTCTACCTCACGCTACGGTGACGGAACGACTTCCACGGCTTCATATCTGGATATCCGCAAAGGCGGGTTTGACGGTCTGGTCCAGGGCCTTGCATCATACGGTATAGGTATATCCAAGAAATTCTAATTGAAGAACAGGATAATTGCGATGATTGACAGGGCGATGCCGGCAAATTGCACGGGCTTGAGCCTTTCCTTGAAGAAGATGATTCCCGTCAGGGTGGCGACAAGGACTATCCCGATGTTGTAGAGGGGGTAGAAGAGACCGGTGGACATTGCCCCCAATGCCCTCAGCAGGGAAGCTGTGCAGAGAGTGTTGACCAACCCCAGAATGACACCTCCCAGGATGCTTTTGATTCCGAGAGGATGCTTCCTGAACGAACCTTTTACAAAGCATATCAGGAGGGAGAACAGTGTCGCCGAAATGAAAATAAGCCCCATCATCACATCGGTATGCGGGTCGGTCTGCTGCACTATCTTGAGCCCGAAGTCAGAGCAACCGTAGCAGGCGAAAACGCTTACAAGCATAAGAAGAGTACGTCTCCTTCTTTGGGCATCTGTCTTGTTCGTCAGAAGGGAAGGGTCGTGTTTCTGGCTTTCTGCCGGGAGGATTATCAGTGCGAGAGATATCAGCACGATTCCCACGGGAAGCCACGCAGGTGCAGGCTGCGCGAGGAATATCCAGCTGAAAATCACCGGCAGGATGAGCGAGGCCCTTGCCGCGACGGTCGTCAGCGCGACTCCCGACCTCCACACGCTGTGGTCCATCACCACGAAACCCAGGACGAACAGAACACCTTCCACCAGTGCCGGGATGGTGTTTGACCAGTGAGGGGAAAAACCCTGCAGGACGGAATCAGGGCCACCGGACTGCAACAAGGCGGACAGCACGGCTATGATGAACGCAGTCAAGTAGTTGAAGTGGATGACCTGATCCGTGTCAATCCGCAAGGATTGGCAGACCTTGAATACAATCGAGAACAGGGACCCGAATATTATGGCAGAAACAAGGAACAACATGACATAAAGTTAGTGAAAAATCTATTTCAGTGGTCTTGCTCCGAGATATCTTTCCCTGTAGCATAGAATCAGGACGGCGGAAAGGATGAATGCCAGAACTTCCGCGACG
>JAGHVE010000124.1 GCA_018064445.1 Candidatus Cacconaster equifaecalis | reverse complement strand
TACCAGAGGGAACCGGGAAGAAAACCGCTTGTCCAGGCGGGGAGTCCGGCGTAGTCCATCTCGCCATTCTCGTAGGTGACTGGCATACAGTCGGAAGGAGTCCCTTCCGCCAGAAGCGTAAGCTGCTTCTTCGCCAGATTGAACACTCTGTCGGAAAGGCTGGACATAGACTCTTCCTTGCAACATCCCGACAAAACCAGAATCAGTGAAAACAGTAGGGTATAGGTTCTTTTCATATCAGTTTATATTTTGCATTCGGTATCCGAGCAGATGGAGTTCCACGGAGACGCCGATCCGATACAGCGATTCCGTGGCGCGCGCAAAGACATAATATGCCCGTGCGCTGGAAGGTTCTATATTTTCGTGCCTGATCATATTCAGGGCGGCCGTGGCACAGCAGTTCAGGCAATCCGTGATGCTGTCCGCTTCTCTGCTTCCCGGTCCGTATCCGAGAATTTCCCCGAGGATTTTCTCGTCCATATCGTCAAAGCCCCTCTGCCCCTTGAAATCTTCGTATCTCACTGCATTGAAGGCGTTGATGTCCGTGTCCCACAGTTTTGCGGCACCCATCCCGAGAAAGCCGGCCCAGGCGAGGGAGACCTCAGGATAGGAATTGACCTCCTTGACGGCATCCGTGAAATAGCCTTCTGCGAAGCAGGATGAGAACTTGTTATCCATATCTTCGCTTTCCAGCATCCTGTCACCCGCAAATCCCTTTTCTTCGCAAATTTTCAGAAGAATGGCTTCGAGCCGCTGCGAAAAGGCATCCAAATATACAGATTCATCTTCCATATTCGCAAAGTTATAAAGAATTGCCGTTTTTTTTGTAACTTCACAAGCGACTTATCAACAAAATAATAATGAAATCGGATTTGTTTACACAGGAAACCCTGCCGGCACGTGATGGCTCGCAGATTACTTTCACCTTTTATACCCATGCATCGATAGCGGTTGATGCCGGCGGACACCGTATCTATTTCGACCCGGTAGGTGAAACGATTGACTGGGCGACACAGCCCAAGGCCGACCTTGTCCTGATTACGCACGACCATTTCGACCACCTTGACAGAAATACCGTGAAGGTTCTCAACGGCACAGGTGATTACGTGAAGTTGAAACCCGGAGAAAAAATAAACCCTTTCGAAGGAGTTGAGGTGGAGGCCGTTCCTGCATACAACATTACTCCCGGACATCAGGACTTCCATCCGAAGGAGAGGGGAGATGCCGGTTACATACTGACATTCGGGGGTTCCCGCATCTATGTCGCCGGAGATACGGAGGATAACGAGGATGTATTATCAATCAGAGATATTGATGTGGCGTTTCTGCCCGTCAACCAGCCATATACGATGACGGTGGACCAGTGTGTCCGCGTCGTGGAGGCAATCAGACCGAAGGTGTTCTATCCTTACCATTTCGGCGGGACAGACGTTAAAACCGACATCGACGCGCTTGTCGAACGTGTGAAGGGCATCACCGACATCAGGGTCAGACCTCTGGAATGAGGTAAAAAGAAGAGTAAACAGCTTCTTATTTCAAGATTTGGAATCGCTTCTCCTTTGACTTGAAGGAGAGTGTTTTCAATCGGTTGCCCTCGACAGAGAACGTTATGCAGTCTTTCCCGCCGTCGGCAAAGCGCACCTCAATGGTGTCACC
>JAGHVE010000098.1 GCA_018064445.1 Candidatus Cacconaster equifaecalis | reverse complement strand
GAAACCGTGCTGTTCTACAATGTGCAGGATTTGATTATGCTTCGAAAGTTTGCTCTGGAGAGCGGTCAGCAGGATATCAATATCGAGAAACTCAAGCGTATGCAGGAATATGCCGAGGCACAGGTGTGCCGCAGGCGGATACTCTTGAATTATTTTGGCGAGACGAGTACTTGCAATTGCGGCAATTGTGATGTTTGCAAGAACCCGCCGCAGCATTTTGACGGTACTTCGATTGTACAGAAAGCGTTATCCGCCATTAGAAGGGCAGGGGAGCAGGCGGGCTTTTCCTTGGCAACGGACATTCTCAGGGGAAACCATTCGCCACTGATTATGGCAAAGGGGTTCGATAAACTGAGGACTTTCGGTGTCGGGCGTGATATTCCGGATGCCGACTGGCGCGCGTATCTTCTGCAGATGTTGCAGTTGGGGTACATTGAAATTGCGTACGATGAATATAATCATCTGAAAGTTACGCCATTGGGTGAAGATGTGCTATATGGCAGGAAGGATGCTCAGCTGTCAGTGATTGTCAAGGAAAGCCTCATCGCAGCCAAGCGCAAACCGGAAAATCCGCAATCCGTTCCGGAAGAGGAACCGCAGTCAGAAGACCAGGTGTTGTTTGAAAAGCTCAGGGAATTGCGCAGGACCATTGCGAATGAAATGCATAAACCTGCCTATATTGTCCTGTCTGACAAATCTTTACATTCTCTGGCAAGCTTGAAACCGACCAGTCTGTCCCAATTCGGAAACGCTTTCGGTATTGGCGAGTACAAGAAGTCTCAGTTTGGCGACAAATTCGTGAATCTGATATGTAGCCATCTTGGTATTACAGATGTTGTCGAAATGTCCGCCGAATTGCCTATGGGGCCGGATGGCTCAGGTAAGAAATTTTCTTATATGGAGATGCAGAAGCAGGCGCATCCAAATGCCTATGCTCCTTGGACTGATGAAGAAGAGAAGACTCTGCTTTTCTTATGGAGGCAGGGTAAGTCAATCTCTGAATTGGCGGAAATATTGCAGCGCAATACGGGTTCTATCCGTTCACGGCTGAAGAAGAAGGGTTCTGTATGAAAGTTTGCGCAATACGCGAGTCACTCGCGTATTGCGCAAACTTTCATAATCTATGCTCGATGGGGATGCCCAGTTGCTCATAAAGTTCATTGCGTAGATTGAGGGCTTTACTGCTGACGCATCTGTTGCACTCTTTTGCATTCCTTATGCGGCTCGTTTGGGTATCCCAGGTGACTGAATCAATTCCAATTTCCCATCTGCATCTGCTGAGAAAGCGTTTCTGCTGAGAAGGATGACGCCATAGAGTTGAAGCAAGTGCGTTTACGATTATTATTACGTACCGTTGCTTCTTTTCCTTGATAGTCAGATTCATAGACTCAATACACTCCGCTTCTGCATTGAGAAAACCCAGAAGCCTCCCGACGGAAACCTCATCCTGAAGGTAATTGTTGAGCGGTTCGACAACTATCTCCGCCTGTGTCAGATTGAAAAGATGCGAGTCTATAAATTTCTCGTCGCTTTCATGTAGCAGTCTTTCCGCAGGCGAGATTGACTCGTCGATAGCGCCCCGTAGGACTTCGGCGTATTCCAATAGCAGTTTATTTCCAATTGTGGTCGTGTTTGTATACATATCGGATGTTTTGCACACACGCGAGTTACTCGCGTCCGTGCAACTTTTTGATGTAATAGCGTATTGTGCTTGCCGGGATGCCGAAGATTCTCTCTAGAGATCTATAGCCGACTTTAGGAAATTCCTTGCGTACATAACCCAAAATCTCTATTTTCTTCATAAAACTCATTGCAGGGAGGGGAACCGGTGACTTCTTTTTCACGAATTCCACCACCGTTTCGTCGAGAGTTTGCGCAGACGCGAGTGACTCGCGTTTTGCGCAAGGTTCATCTTCATCGTTGGTTTCGCGCGAGGTGCGATGTGTGAGCGCTCCGAGATATTTTTCGCGTGAACCGCCAAACAGTTCTTCTACCCTATCTGATCGGAAGACACGTTCCGGGGGAACGATCAGACCTTCGGATGTTATTGTCCATCCTTCAGGAAGTTTCTCTCGGACAGGTAAATAGGCGTGGGCAAGGTTTTCAGGAAGCGTCTTGCTTGTATAGTGGCCCCGCTGTTCTTTGGAAATCAGCCCGAAAGCGTATCGTGCAGTGCTGAACGGGTAATCCAGATAATTGCTGGAAATGCCATGGTGCAGCACGTTGCGAATGTGGTAGCAGACGCAATCCTTCAAATCTTCTGCATCGTAAAGTGTCGCGCGCCCGAATTTTCGCGTGCCAAGCATTCCTTTTAGCGCATAACGCCGATTGTAATACTGCGTGATGCTGAGCCTGAAATGGTGCATGAAGTCAGTCTCCTGCCCATCATACCGGAGTTGGATAGCCAAATGCATATGATTGTCGAGAATGGCAACGGAAAAGATTTCTACTCCAGTGGCTTTTGCGCTGAGCCATAGGCGGTTCCAGGCGTTGATCTTGTCCACTTTGTCGTGGAACATGTCCTGCTGGTGATTGCCCCTCAGGTACAGATGTTTGCGCGGACGCGAGTCACTCGCGTATTGCGCAAGAATTTTTTCAGCGAATTGTTTCATGGGATAACACGATAATAGTATCCGGTACGTTTATGAAAACGAACCGGGGGCCTGAAATATATTTTCAGGGGAATATCTGCGCTTAATGGCCTTTTCTGCAGATATTCCCCGCTAACTTCTTTGTTCATAAGCGGTTGTCCGCAGACATAATACCATTAAGCCTAATAGACTTAAGACAGATGCGTCTTGCTGCAGGCAAATATATGTATTTATTTCATATGATAAAAGTCCATTGTTGAAAAATGAAGGGCTGACCAAATAGCCGGAATTGTGGTCGGCCAAAACTTTTTGTTCTGCCTCAACTCCGGTATTGTTCTTAAGAAAAAGAAATCATATATTTGCAACCAGCAAGACACTTCTGTCTCATATGTCATGAGCTGAAAACGTCTTGGCTGCAGATATTAACCATGTCATACAAATTCGACGGGGGAGTATCTGCGAGCCTGGCTTCTTTCAGCGCAGATACTCCCCTGAATATTCATCTCAGGCATCGGTTTCCTCCATGGAACCCGGCCGTTGCATTGTTTGCGCAAAACGCGAGTGACTCGCGTATTGCGCAACATCGGCGGATAAACACTCACAGCACATGATATGAACGCATTCAATAATATAGACGAACTGCTGAAGATGATGGGCAGGGAGAAGGCGCTTCTCAAGGAAATGTTCCATAGGAGGCGGGAGGGGAATCTGCACTATGACGTGGCACGGGCGCTGGTGGAATACCGGCAGGAGAGGCTGCAGTTTCTGATAGACCGCGGAGTGATTCACGACAGCGGAGATTTCCTGGAACTGGAGGATGTTTATATGCATTTTTTCGAGGAAGTGCTGCAGGTCAATGAGCAGATCAGCATTGCGAGCGTAAGGGAGAGCATCGAGGCTTTGGATGCGGCCATCAATTATTATATGATGGAGAATTCGGAACAGAGGAAGTTCGAGTATCTGAAGCAGGTGAGAAAGATTCTGCGCAATATTGCCCTCACTACTCTGCGTAACGTCATCGATCTCAAACGCAACATCGACAATACCTATAAGAATGAGCCTAACTACCTGATAAAGAAAGCTAAACTGGAGAAGCTCGACACTCAGCGCCATAGTATTGCCGAGCTGATCCTGCAGACGGAGGATTATCTGGACAACAGACAGCAGGGCTTTTTTGCGGTGGCTATGGATGTGGGCCTGCGCGCTACAGTGCAGGATGTCCGCCTGCAGTTGAAGGATGCGTATCACAACATTTTGGAACTCGACCGGCAGATCATTGAGTATCTGAACCTTATCGAGTATCAGGACCGACTGCTCAAAAAGCTCCGTAAGATCAAGTATCTGAAAGATCAGATGGTGTTGGAAAGTCAGACCGACGTGCTGCCGGTGCTTAATTCCATCAATCCCGTGTGGATGGAGAACAGACCGAAATATACTCTCAAACTCTCGCTGGATATGCTTCGCAACTCCGATGATGGGCTGGCGGCTATCAAGGCACTCGCTCTTAAAATGAAGACCGGAACAATGGCCCGCAGCCGCAAGGCTGATCCGATCGGTCTGGATTATTTGGATCAGGACACGGAAATCCTTGATATGGTGAGCACGTTGGAACTGAAGAATGCCTTTGCGGCTTCGGGGGAGGACCTGTATGCTTTCGTGCAGCATTACAATTGCCATAAGACTCTCGAACGGGAGGACCGTCTGGTACTTTTCTGCCAGGTCGCCTCACAGTTTTTGCCCGAACTTCAAATTACAGAAATGACAGCCAATGATCAGGACATTGAATACCCACTGATTTTTCCGCAATAAACGAAATGTTGCGCAAAACGCGAGTCACTCGCGTTTTGCGCAAAGTCCGCTGAAACTATGAAACACACAAAAGAAATATTCGACACTTTGAGCCGGGGAGGGTTTATCTCTTCGAACAGCGTACGGCAGAATGTAAAGCGCTGGTATGAGGCTATCGAGGATGAGTATGAACAGTATAGGGAGTACTTCGATGGAATAGGTTTCACGCTTGAGGCCGGCAACGGCTATTATTTTTTCTCGCGTAGCGAGACAAAGGTGGAACTCGCCGACAAACTTGAACGTTTCTCCCGCTGGATAGACCGTCTGGACTTCCTGAAGACATTCAATTCCGCCTTCGGCTCCGGTTTTACCTTTCTGAAGTCCAATATTCTCGAACAGATGTCCTCGGACATCGAGCTCAAGGAGAAGGCTACAAAACTTTATAAGGAGAAACTCTCTCTGGAAGAGGTCGTTGACAAACTTGTTGACGATTTGGAAAAAGCGGGTTTCATTGAACTGGAGAACGAACTTGACGCCCTCTGGAAGGTAACGAGTGCGTTCCATTACATAGAAGAACTGGTTGATTGTCTGACAGTGTCAGAGGAGGTTGAAAATGAGGTCATTGAGTAAGGTGGTATTCATCAACAGCGCGAACACTCCCTATGCGGAGATGCGTCTGGACGGAAACGTGCATTTCATCGGCACGCAGGGCGTGGGCAAAAGCACTCTCCTGAGGGCGATTCTGTTTTTCTACAACGGAGACAAACTTCATCTCGGCATCCCCAAGGAGAAAAAAGGTTTCGATGACTTTTATCTGCCACATTCCAATTCCTATATAATATATGAGGTCACGCACGAACACGGCCCGTTCTGCGTGGTGGTGTTCCGAAACCAGGGGCGCGCGTGCTTCCGCTTCATCGATGCCGCCTACAGGCGCGAATGGTTTGTGGATGAAATGACTGGCGATGTGACCAGCGAATACACGGTAATCCGCCAGCGTCTGGAGGGCAGGCATCTGAGCCGCATCATCGACAAATATGATGAGTATCGGAATATAATCTACGGCAACCGGCAGGCGACCGACAAGGAGTTTCATAAGTTCTCCCTGATGGAAAGTCCCAAGTATCAGAATATTCCGAGGAGCCTGCAGAATGTGTTTCTGAATTCCAGAGTGGATGCTGATTTCATCAAGGAGATCATCATCCGCTCCATGAATGAGGATGAGATGGGAATCGATTTGGGCTATTACCGCAGGCAGGTGGCGGAGTTCGAACAGGAATACAATGATATCTCCATATGGTTCAGAACCAATGCGAAAGGGGAAATCCCAGTTCGCAAACAGGCAGATGATGCTATAAACAAATATCGCCAGTTGCTTTACAGCAAGGAACAGATAACCGACACCTGGGCTCAGCTGCTCTTTGCTGTGAGGGTGGCTGGAGAGCGCATACCTTATCTGGAGCAGAGCGTGCAGAATTCAGAGGCGGAAATAAAGCGTCTGGAGCGTCTGCTTTCGGAGGAAAAGGGAAAGTTCGAGAAGGAAAGGGAAGGAATCAACAAGGAACTTGGCGCCGTTGAAGACAAGTTGAAGGAGATCAGGCGCAAACGAAAGTACTATGATGAAATCGGCATTGCCGGAATCTGTGCACGTGTCGATGCCGAACCCCGGATCCGGGAGCATCTGGAGAGCTTGATGAAAACGAAGGAAACCCTGACGCGCGAGTATTCCGAACTTTCTTCCAAATACGAGACTTTGGAGTCGACTCTCAGATCCGAGTTCAACGGTTTCGAGATGGTAGCCAAGGACAAGGCGGCAGCAATCCGTGAGGAGTATACGCGCAGCATTGAAAAAGTGGCTGCGGCCAGGGACCGCAAGCGAACGGAAGCGGAGGCGGAGCGGGAGCAGGCGGCAGCCGCTTTGGAGGAGAAGTTTGAAGCGTACCGGCAGAAGGAACGGCAGATGGACAGGGACTATGTGCAACTTAAGTATTTCCAGCCGCTTAAGGATAAGATAGACCCGCAGCGCCTTTCCCTGAACGAAATGCTGGACGAGCAGAAGGGTATCGACGCTCTGGTCCGCAATCTCGGTCTTGAAATCGACAAGATGAACGGGGAATATGAAGCGGCAGTCTCCAAACTCACCCACGAGCGGAATGATGCACTCTCCGCTTGGGATCGCGATGAAGATGACTTGAAACAGAAGATTGCCTCCATCGACAAGATGCTCTCGGATGCGTCGGGCTCGTTCTATGAGTGGCTGGATGGCAATGTGCCGGGTTGGGAAAACAACATCGGCAAGGTGGCCCACGAGCAGAGGATTCTCTACAGGAAGGGTTTGCGACCGGCGCTCTCCGCCCCGACCGCCGTATCCTTTTTCGGCGTCAGCATTGACTTGGACGGTATCGAATCGACCGTCCGTACTCCGGAATTCCTCCGAAAGGAGAAGGAAACATACGAAATTGCTATTGATGACATTGCTTCGCGAAAAGCTGACTGCCACAAGGCGTACGAGGATGGGATGAATGACCTTTCGGATGAAATGTCCCCGAAAATGAAGGAACTGCGGCGGCAAAAGAGCATTGCGGAGGCGAAAATGCAGAGTTTCCCGGGCCGGATCAAGGCTTTTGAAGTCGAAATTCAGGGACTCGAGGATCAGCAGAAGTTGCTTATCGATGCAAGAAAGGAGGAACTGGACCGTGCGAAGATTGATTTGGTTGCGCAGAAAAAGGGACTGGACGGGGAACGGGACGCCTTATCCGTAAAAGTAAAGAAGGCGAAGGAAGGTATTGACAAGGAGTATGACAGCATCCGTGGACGTCTGGAAAAGGAAAGGGATGCCCGCCTTGGTGAGTTGAATATTGAAATCAGGAATAAGAAGTCGGAACTTGATTCATCACTCGAAAAACTCAGGTCCCGGCGGGATGCGGAAATGAAGGGGGCCGGGGTGGATACGGATGCCCTGAATGAATGCGAGACTCAGTTAAGCGTGGCCCGCAGGGAACTTAAATTTATTGAAGACAACCGTCAAAAGTGTCTGGAATACAGGATCGACGTGAAAAATCTGTTTGAGCGGGAGGATGAGTTCAAGGATAACCGCCAGGGTCTTGAGAATAGAAAATCCCAGCTTGAGGGCAGGTTCGAAATAAGAGGACGTAAGCTGCAGGAACAAAAGGAGTTGCAGCAGAAACGACTGGAATCGATGCGTCAGGAGAAAAAGGAATGCGGGGAAGGCATCGAAAAGTGTGAGGAATTCCGGCAGAGTGTGTCACTTTTCCCGCCATTTCTTTCAAATGTTCAGGAGAGGGAAACGTTTTCTTCAGCCCTGCAGCTATTCGAGAGCCTGCGTTCCGACATTTTCGCCCGAAGTGAGCTTTCCACTTCTTTCAAGTTGGCAGTCAATGCCTTCAAAGGCAATTTCGGGCCCGGAAACACATTTAAATTCAGGACTAATCTCACTTTGGATGAGGATTATATGGATTATGCCGCCGGGCTGGATGAGTTCGTGGGACAGAACAAGATTGAGGATTACCGTGGGCGCACGAGTGACCGGTATCTGGAAATTCTGACGCGTGTTTCTCGCGAGATGGGCGATCTCACACGAGGCGGCTCCGAGGTGGAACGCATAATCAGGGACATCAATTACGATTTCAAGGAGAAGAACTTCGTCGGGGCCATCAGGAGCATTGAGATGCGCCGGAGCGACTCAGGCGACAAGATGGTCCAGCTGCTTCTGAAAATCAAGGAGTTCAGCGATGAGAACCAGTTCCATCTGGCCGGCATCAATCTTTTCAGCGATACAGATGAGCACGCTGCCGTTAACCGTCAGGCAGTGAAACTCCTGCAGAGTTTTATGAGCTGTCTCAACGAATTCGGTGCGCGGCCTTATCTCACACTTTCCGACACCTTCCAACTTCAGTTCAGGGTACTGGAGAACGACAACGATACAGGATGGGTGGAAAAAATCGCCAATGTGGGTTCGGACGGCACCGACATCCTCGTGAAGGCGATGGTCAACATTATGCTGATCAATGTGTTCAAGGAAAAAGTTTCACGCAAGTTCGGGGAGTTCCGCATTCACTGTATGATGGACGAAATAGGCAAGCTGCATCCTTCCAACGTCAAAGGTATCCTTAATTTTGCAAACAGCCGCAACATCCTGCTTATCAACAGCTCGCCGACCACCTATAATGTTTCCGACTATCGTTATACCTATCTTTTGAGCAAGGATGCTGCCTCCAAGACGAAGGTGGTTCCCCTGATAACCCGTAAGGAGGCGGAGCTTGGATTATGATGAAAAGAGGAGACAGGACTGTTCTGGAAGCGCTTTCAAAGGGAGAATCTGTCGGGGCCAGCCGTTTCCCCGAGAAGCTGTTGGAGCACCTGCGGGACGAACATCTGATAATTGCCACATCGCACGGCAGCAAGGTGAGTTACAAAGCTGTCAATCCCTGCGCAATCATTGTTCCGCCGGGTGGCCCGGAAATGACGAGAGCCGGGCAGGTTGAGGCTTTCGGCGATTCAAAAATCTACAGGACACGTTCCTGCCCCGGATTTCCGGTAAACTCCTATGAGCCGGTTCGCTCCGTGCTTGGCGGCAGATCCCTGATAATCTATCCTTGTCCGGGGACTTTCCTTTTCATAAGCGACTGGCAGGAGTTCAGGATACCTGAAGATGTGATTGTCATAGGTGTGGAAAATATGGAGAATTTCCGGATGGTCCGGCGGCAGAAGTATCTTTTCGAACATCTTTGTGCCCCGATTCTTTTCGTTTCCCGCTATCCCCAGTCTACAGACTTGGTTTCCTGGCTGGAATCCATTCCCAACCGTTACATCCACTTCGGCGACCTTGATCTTGCCGGCATCAACATATTTCTGACCGAATTCCAATGCCATCTGGGCTCCAGGGCGAGTTTTTTCATTCCACGCGACGCCGATGAACGCCTCAGCCGTGGCTCCCGGGACCGTTACGATTCCCAACTGGCCCGCTTTGAGTCCTTGTCCGCCCCTGACCCTCGCCTGGAATTCCTCATCAGTCTCATCCACAAGCACCATCGCGGCTACGACCAGGAAGGCTTCATCTGAAAAGTTTGCGCAATACGCGAGTGACTCGCGTATTTCGCAAACTTTCATAGTTTCTGGTAGGCAAGACGGGGGTCTCCGTTTTGAAGATATATGACGCCGCAGTAGGTGAAGCCGAATTTCTCTATGCAGTGTCGCATTATCCTGTTGTCTCCGTGAGTGTCGATGCGGATGTTGCGGCACCGGCTCCAGCACCACTCGAAGCAGGCTTCGGCAATTCCATGCGACGTTTTTGTGCTGGCCAGACGGTGAATTGTACAGTAGGGCTTACTGTCATCGGCCCACTGTCCGCCTTCAATTGAGAGGTAGGTCTTCTCGATTCCCGGGATAAAGGCAAAATACCCGTCGGGGCGACCGGATTCCTCCAAAACGTAACCAACGCATCCGTCGATGTCGGCCTTTATGACCTCTTCTGACGGATAACCCCCTGTCCACTGGGCCATATTCCCGTCAGCGCGCATAATGCACCGGGCCTCCCCGCATATTTCCATTATGCGCGGGATATCGTCGTAGGTTGCTCTGCGGATGCTCATTTCTGCAAAGGTAAAGAAATTTGTGCAAACAAACAGAAAAAGGACTTGGCAATCCGCCAAGTCCTTTTCCGCGATTCCGCACCGTCAGTTACTTCGCGAAGTACTTCAGGTTGTGTTTCAGTTTGGAAACTTCTTCTGCATTGGCTTCACCGTATTTGCCTGCTTTGGCGAAGCATTCTTCTGCGGCGGTGGCATCACCGATTGCAAGGTAGCAGCATCCGAGGTTGTTGAGGATTTCAGGTGCTGAACCGGCTTTCTTGTAGTACTTGATAGCGGCGTCATAATCGCCTCTTTCGTATTCCTTGGAAGCTGCGGCTGCATTCAGGTTCTCATCGTTGGGGTAGAGTGAGAGACCCTTCGCGGTTACGGTGGCGTTATACTCCTGAAGTGTCCAAGTTGCATAGTCAGATGCTGAAAGTCCTTTGGGGTCGATGGCATAGATTGCCTTTGCATCAGAAAGAACGAACTGCTTTGCCTTGTAGGTCACTACGCACTCTGCGAAACGGCTGATGGGGTAAACTTCATTGAAAATCACTCTGTAGGGTTTGCCACCGTCGATAGCCTTGATGGCTGCCTCGCGTTTGTCGAGGTTGCTGTTTGCTGCAATGGCATCCTTGATGGCTGTCCTTGATGCTGCAACCACTGCGTTGTCAGTTTCATTGACAAATTCTATGATTGCATCCCAGTATTCACCGTTACCTCTTGTGTGGTAGAGATTCTCATCGTATTTGTATTTGTCGGCGATGATCTTCTTGACAGTGGCGGCACGTCTCTGGGAGAGAGACTGGTTGTAGGCAACGCTTGATTCGGGAGATGCCCATCCGTTGATGTCAACGCTTGATACCTTGTAGTTGGGCTCGTCAAGAGCGTCGAGAACTGCCAGTGCATCGGCATTCTTGAGGTATGAAGCGACTTTTGCAACACCGTTTACGGGGTAGAAAAGTTGAGCCTTTACTGAACGGGGAGCAAGGCTGTTGTTTTGCACCAGACCGAGGTCAGCGGTTACGGGATTGATTTCATAGGGCTCGCAGATGACATCGCAAACGTATTCTTCACCGGGATAATTTTTGATGCAGGTGCGTCCTCCGTTGTAAGTGACCTTCTGTGTGGTGACATAGAATTTATGGTCAGCGTGAACATCGTTGCAAGGGACAGCCTTGCAGGTTTCGAAAGTAAGTGGCTGGCCCTTTACGAGATTCAATACACGGATTTCGTCGGGTTTGCATACCTTCTGGATCTGGCAGGCGAGCCAGTTGTTGATGCCCTTTACGGCAGAGCCGTTGATTACTACCACTTCAACGATGTGATTCTCGTTGTCATTTTTCACTACGGGAGTAAGAACGAGGGACTGGCACTCGGGAATTGCATCAGCCTTGACAGTTACGGTGTAGCAGGCCTGAATTTCATTATTGCCGGCTACGAATTCCTTGACGTCAACGGTAACCCTTCCATCGCTCAGGCTGTAGGTGTCACCAGCAAGGACAGAGAATGTTGAGACGATAGCAAATGCTATGATTGTCAACACTTTACACATTTTTCTCATTGTTGTTCTTTTTAGTTTATCATTATTAATAATCAATGTCTTACTTTCTCAAAAGTATACTTCGTCCAAAGGTATGAAAAATTCCATTAAAAAAACCTTTATTTTCCAAAAAAGTTTTCGATAAGGTTTAAAACAGGTCTATTATGATTATCTTTGTGCAAATTTGAAACCATTATGCTGAAGAAGTTACGTATTACACTGGCAGCCATATCGTTTGCCATCATATTGCTGCTCTTTGCCGTTCCTGACGGTGCAGCCCGGGAATGGTTCGGCTGGATGGCCGACATCCAGTTTCTCCCTGCCGTGATGGCTGCAAATTTCGTGGTCGTCGCCGCTTTGATAATTGTCACTCTGCTTTTCGGCAGGGTTTACTGTTCCGTCGTCTGCCCTCTCGGTGTGATGCAGGACATCATATCGTTCTTCAGCGGCAGAAGGAAAGGGAAGGCACTCCGCTTCGGATACAGGAAGGAACAGATGTTGCGCTATGGCATCCTCGCTCTGTTTGTGGTTCTTATGGTGCTGGGTTTGAGCTCTATAGCGGTGCTGGTAGCTCCTTATAGCGCCTTCGGCAGAATTGTTTCGATTGCAACCGGATCCCCTGTTTCCATTGCCGTCGCCCTGGTCACATTCCTCGTTGTTGCGGGGCTTGCCTGGTGGAAAGGGCGTATGTGGTGCAATACCGTCTGCCCTGTCGGGACGGTGCTGGGATTCTTCTCGAGGTTCTCTCTCTTCCGTCCGGTGATTGATACTGAAAAGTGCATCGGATGCTCGAAATGCGCGAGGAAATGCAAGGCTTCCTGCATCAATGACAAGGAGCACAGCATCGATTACAGCAGGTGCGTAGCCTGTATGGACTGCATCTCCAACTGCTCCGCCGGTGCCATCAGATACACCTTGCGCGGAAAGTCAGGATGCGGCGTCGCCTCAAAGGATGCAAGTTGCAATGCCCCTGCAGACAAAGGACGCCGTGCGGCTCTCTCGATAATAGGTATGGCAACTGCAGGGAGTGTAATCAAGGCACAGGAGCGGAAAGGTGACGGCGGTCTGGCAGTGATAGAGAAAAGGGCTGTTCCTCCCCGTGAGGTGAAGCCCGTTCCGGCAGGCAGCAAGGGGGTAGAGCACTTCTCCGACAGATGCGTTTCCTGCCAATTATGTGTAAAATCCTGCCCCAATCACGTCCTCAGCCCTTCATCGTCCCTTGAAAATTTCCTTCAGCCGGAGATGTCTTTCGAGAACGGCTATTGCCGCCCCGAGTGTACCGTGTGCAGCGAGGTCTGTCCGGCAGGGGCGATTACTCAAATTTCCGAGGAGGAGAAGTCCTCCATACAGATCGGACACGCCGTATGGATTGCTGCGAACTGCGTTGTCCTGACCGATGACGTCAATTGCGGGAACTGCGCAAGGCATTGTCCTTCAGGCGCAATCACGATGGTCCCTTCAAATCCTGATGATGAAAGGAGCCGTATGATACCATCTGTTGACGCGGAGAAATGCATCGGGTGCGGAGCCTGCGAGCATCTTTGCCCAGCGCGTCCCTTCGGTGCCATATATGTCGAAGGTCATCTTGTTCATAAAGAAATTTAGGAGGGTCAGCACTATGAAAAATTACATCAGCAGACGGGAATTCTTCAAAACGGCAACTCTTGCGGCCGCTGCAACGGCGGGTGTTGCCTGCACGGAAAAAAGTTCAGTCAGCGCCGTGGCCGGCAGAACAGAAGGGTCCGGCAGGATGACGTACCGCAAGGACAAGGACGGTCAGGATATCTCCATCCTGGGGTATGGCTGCATGCGATGGCCGATGAAAGATAATGGCCAGGGCAAGGAGGTGGTCGATCAGGAGGCCGTGGACCGTCTCGTGGACTATGCCATCGCCCACGGGGTGAACTACTTCGATACGGCTCCGGTCTATCTCCAGGGCCAGTCAGAGGCTGCCACCGGCCTCTCGCTCAAACGCTATCCCCGCGAATCCTGGAAAATTGCCACGAAGCTCTCCAATATGAGAGGTACTCCGACAAGGGAATCCTCCATCGAGATGTATCACGCGTCCTTGAGGAACCTGCAGGTGGATTACATAGATTTCTACCTGCTGCACAGCATATCAAGCGTGGAATCCTATCAGAAACGTTTCATTGACACGAAGGTGCTGGATTATCTGCTTGAGGAGAGGGAGAAGGGGAATATCCGCAATCTCGGTTTCTCCTGTCACTGTGACCGCCGGACCTTCGACTTCCTGATGGCCGAGCACGAAAAATATCATTGGGATTTTGTCCAGATACAGATGAACTACATTGATTGGATAGAGGATGCTGAGTATCTTTATACTGAACTGGAAAAGAGGAATATACCTGTGGTCATAATGGAGCCGCTTCTGGGCGGACGGCTGGCAAAGATACCCCAGTACTGCTCGGTGGAACTGCAGAAACGCCGTCCCGGCGATTCAATCGCCTCCTGGGCATTCCGGTTCTGCGGCACGTTCCCCGGCGTTATGACCGTGCTCAGCGGAATGACCTATATGGAGCATCTGCAGGATAATCTCAAGTCGTTCTGTCCGCTGGAACCGCTGTCGGAGGAGGATCTCAAGACTCTTGAACATATCGCGGCGGAATATGTCAAATTCCCCCTGATTCCCTGCACGGACTGCAAATATTGTATGCCGTGCCCCTACGGGGTGGATATTCCGGGTGTTTTCAGACATTACAACAAGTGTCTCAACGAGGGTCTTATGGTCAATGACAAGGCTGACCCCGGATACAGGAAGGCACGCAGGGCATACCTTGTAAGTCTGGACCGCAACGTAGAGAAGCTCCGTCAGGCAAATCACTGCATCGGCTGCGGACAATGCACTTCCGCCTGTCCTCAGAGAATCCGGATTCCGGCGAATATGGTCAAGATAGATGAATATGTGGAGAATTTGAAACGAAACAAGTAATATGAAAAGAGTATTCGCAGTTATGGCTATTGTATCAGCCCTTGCATCGTGCAGCCGCACTAACCCTTTCCTCGAGGAGTGGAACACCCCTTACGGAATTCCTCCGTTCGAACAGATAACAGAGGCGGACTACCTGCCGGCAATCGAAGCCGGCATAAAGGAGGGCCGCGAAAATATTCAGGCAATCATCGACAATCCGGATGCCCCCACATTCGACAACGTGATTGCGGCATACGACAAATCGTCGGAACTGACGGGAAAGGTCGTAGGCGTCCTCTTCAATCTTGCCGAGACCGACATAACTCCCGGCCTGGAGGATATCGTCGCCAAGGCGACCACGATGCTCTCCGAGTTTGAGAACGAGGTGACGTTCAATGCGGCCCTTTTCGCCAAGGTCGAGGCCGTATACAAACAGAAGGATGCCCTCTCTCTCACCCGCGAGCAGCAGATGGTGCTTGACAAGGTCTATCGTTCCTTCGCGGATAACGGAATTGCGCTCGACGCTGAAGGACAGGCCCGTATGAAAGAGATTAACACTGAACTCTCTTCACTGAGCCTTACTTTCGGAAACAATCTTCTGAAGGAGAACAACGCCTTCAAGGCCGAGTTCAACGTGGCAATCTCCGAATATCCGGAGGCGATGGCTTCAACTGAGGACCGCGCTCTCCGCGAGAAGATGTTCCGCGCATATTCCTCACGCGGCAACAACGGCAATGAGTTCGATAACAAGGAGTTGATTCTCAAGATACTGACATTGAAGCAGGAGCGTGCGAAACTTCTTGGATATGACAATCCCGCCGCGCATATCCTCAGCAACAAGATGGCAAAGACCCCGCAGGCGGTCGATGGTTTTCTCGCCAACATTATGAAATATGCGGTTGCAAGGGCAAAAGAAGAGGTGAAGGATATGCAGAAGGTTATGGATGAGGATATCGCTGCCGGAAAGGTGGAGGCCGGTGCGAAGATTCAGCCCTGGGACTGGTTCTATTATACTGAGAAGGTTCGTAAGGCGAAGTTTGACCTCGACGAGGAGCAGACAAAGCCCTATTTCAAGATGGAAAACGTGCGTGAAGGAGTCTTCCTGAATGCAACGAAACTCTACGGCCTTCAGTTTGAGCCAGTGGCCGATGCGCCGAAGTATCATCCTGAGGTTGAGGCCTTCAAGGTCAGCGATTCCGACGGTTCCCTGATAGGTATCCTTCTGACCGACTATTTCCCCCGCGAGAGCAAGAGGGGAGGTGCGTGGATGAACAATGTCCGTGACCAGAGAATCGGTGACGACGGCAAAGACATCAGGCCTATAATCGTGAACGTGGGCAATTTCAACAAGCCTGACGGGGAGAATCCTTCGCTGCTTAGCCTTGACAACGTCGAGACCATGTTCCACGAATTCGGACACGCTCTCCACGGCTTGCTCAGCAAATGCACATATTCCACCGTCAGCGGCACTTCCGTGGCCCGCGAC
Source organism: Candidatus Cacconaster equifaecalis (assembly GCA_018064445.1). GTDB lineage: Bacteria > Bacteroidota > Bacteroidia > Bacteroidales > UBA932 > Cacconaster > Cacconaster equifaecalis. Next base: position 18,189 of record JAGHVE010000098.1, on the reverse strand, counting down.
TTTGTCGAGCTTCCGTCACAGATTGACGAGAACTGGGCATATCAGCCCGAACTTCTCGCCTGCTATGCGAAGCACTATCAGACAGGTGAGGTGATTCCCGACGAACTGGTGAAGAAGATTCTCGCCGCCAAGACATTCAATGCCGGGTTCACCACTGCGGAACTTTGCGCCGCATCCATTCTTGATATGAAATGGCACGAACTGAGCTCCGTAGAAGGCATCGACATCGAGGAGTTCGAGAGGAAGGTATGCAGAGAGATGGGACTCATCGACGAGATAATTCCCCGCTACCGCACGACATATTTCAACCACATCTTCAACAGCGGCTACAGCGCAGGATACTACAGCTATCTGTGGGCGGAGGTGCTTGACAAGGATGCTTTCGAACTTTTCAAGCAGAAAGGCGTGTACGACAGGGAAACTGCGATGAGTTTTCGTCACAATATTCTCGAAAAGGGTGGAAGCGATGAGCCCATGACCCTATACAAGAATTTCAGGGGAGCCGAGCCTGACGGCGACGCGCTTCTCCGCGCCCGCGGTCTGAAATAATCAGATTACCCTGCAGATGAGCGTGGCTGAACTGCAGGAGTCGACCATTACGGTTGCATAGTCACCCGGTTTGAGACCTGTGTCCGGAAAGACGCAGGTCTTGTTTTGTGAGGTCCTGCCCACAAGTTCTTTGTCGGAACGTTTCGACCGTCCCTCTACGAGGACCTCGAAGCTCTTTCCGATGCATTCCCGGTTTCTCTCCAGTGATATGGCGTTCTGTAGTGCGATGATTTCGTTGAGTCGTGCAGTCTTGACCTGCTGCGGCACGTCGTCGGGATACCTGCGTGAAGCCTTTGTGCCGGGCCGTTCCGAATACTGGAACATGAACGCCCCGTCGAAACGGACCTCCTTGAACAGTGAGATTGTCAGGGCGTGGTCCTCCTCCGTCTCCGAACAGAATCCGGCTATCACGTCAGTGGTGATGGAGCAGTCCGGCAGAATTTCGCGTATTTTTCCGGTTCTTTCCAGATAATGCTCTCTGGTGTATTTCCTGTTCATCTTTTCCAGCAGGACCGAACTTCCGCTCTGCACGGGGAGATGGATGTGCTTGCAGATGTTGTCATACCGTGCCATCGTGTGGAGGACCTTGTCACTCATATCCTTCGGATGGGATGTGGAGAATCGTATCCTGACCCTCGGGTCAAGAAGAGCCACCTTTTCGAGCAGGTCGGCGAAATCCACGGTCACCGCACCGTTCTCCGGATCCGTCCATCTGTAGGAATCGACGTTCTGCCCGAGAAGGCTGATTTCGCGGTACCCGTTGCTGATGAGGGATTTGGCCTCTTCGAGGATTGATTCCGGCTCGCGGCTGCGCTCCGCACCTCTGGTGAACGGCACGATGCAATATGAACAGACATTGTTGCATCCCCTCATAATGGATATGTATGCGCTGACACCGCCCTTGTCCATCCTGGTGGGAAGGATGTCGGCGTATGTCTCCACTCGGGAAAGGGTCGTGTCCATCTGCTTGCCGTAGCGTGCCGCGTTGTCTATCATTGCCGGAAGATTCCTGTATGAATCCGGACCGGCGACAATATCCACCACGGGATGTTTCAGCAGTTCCTCCTTCATCCTCTGGGCCATGCAGCCCAGCACTCCGACAATCACGCCGTCCCTTTTCTTCTTTTCCAGACGGAAGACGTCGAGCCTTCCGAGAATCCTCTGTTCCGCATTGTCCCTGACGGAGCAGGTGTTGACCAGAATCACGTCGGCCTGCGATATGCTGTCGCACAGGCTGTATCCGACCTTCCCCAGAATCGTGAGCACGACTTCGCTGTCGCTCACGTTCATCTGACATCCGTATGTCTCAATAAACACTCTCATACTCATAACCCGCAAAGTTATAAATTTATTATATTTGTGCGGAAAATCAATCGAACGATAATGAAACGAATACTATATTCACTTCTTCTTTCTGCTCTGATGCTGGCCGGATGTACCGATCCTGACAAGATGCCGGTAATCACGAACGTCACCCTCGACCGTTTCGGAGGTGTCGGTTTTGCCGAGGACGGAAAGGCAATCACCTATGCCACTCTGACAGCGCATTATGTCAGTCCATCCCCGAAGCAGATAGAGATAATGAACGTTCAGGGGGCGGTCCGTTCCAAGGAGGGCAGGCTGATTGCTACAATCTCAATCCCTGACGGAGACGCGATTGTCATCAAACCTGAAAGTGAAGGTTCTTTCTCCCAGTCCTTCAACGTGAAGATGGAGGGTTCCCTGCTTCAGATGGTCGCCGGAGGCCTTTCATCATTGAAGAACGGGACTCTGGACGTGGATGCCGACATCCGTTACGGCAACCGTAAGAAGCATTTTTCAAAATGTGGCATACCTCTTGAAGATATCATTCGCAAGTACCAGATAAATTCCGACAGATGACAGGCAGATTGAAATATGTTTTTTCCCTGGTTTTCCTGATGGCGGCGGCCTCGGGCGTGATGCGTGCGCAGAATGTGACGGAGCAGGTCATATACGACTCCACATATACGTACGTAGCTCCCCTCGTCGATTCGTCCCTTGTCGGGAAGGATATGTTTTCTGTGGTTGAGGTCCGCCAGTCCGACGCGGTCAGAAGCGCATTCGAAAACTATAAGGAGGGGAACCGGGAGAGGAAGATAACCGGTTACAGGGTCAGAATCTTCTTCGACAACAGCCAGGAGGCCAGGGTAAGGTCCGAGGCTGTCGCCCGCGAATTCGCGGCGGAACATCCTGACGTAAAAGTTTACAGAAGTCATATCAACCCCTATTTCAAGGTGACGGTGGGTGATTTCAGATCCCGAATCGAGGCCATGGCATTTGCAAAGACCATAAGCGACAAATATCCTTCCGTTTTTCTGGTGAAGGAAAATATCCAGTATCCGGAGATTTAGTGTGCTATGCTCAAACAGACGTTACAACAGAAGCAGACTCAGAAACTCTCCCCTCAGCATCTGATTGCCATAAAACTGACCGAACTTACCCAGCAGGAGCTGGAACAGCGGGTCAGCAAGGAGGTGGAGGAGAATCCTATGCTTGAGGAGACGGTGGATGACACCGAGGGTGAGGAGGAGTCCAGAGTGGTCTCTTTGAGCGAATATTCAAACAACGACCCCACCCCTTCATATAAGTTGTATGTCAACAATCAGGGGCGTGATGCCAAGCCTGAATACAACACTTTCTCCGTCAAGGAGAGTTTCCATCAGAGTCTTGAGGCCCAGCTCGGGTATCTGCATCTGGATGAGCGCCGGCACGAGATAGCGCTCTTCATCATCGGTATGCTTGATTCCGACGGATACCTCCGCAGGGACCTGGATTCACTTGTCGATGACATATCTTTCCGGCTCAACATAGAGACGGATGCGGATGAGGTCGAGGATATACTTTTCAAGATTCAGGATTTCGAGCCCGTGGGAGTAGGCGCCAGGGATTTGCGGGAATGCCTGCTGCTGCAGCTTGCAGCAAAGGAGCAGACGGAGCATATCCTTCTTGCGACACGGATTCTTGAGGAGTGCTTCGAGGAATTCAAGAAAAAACATTATCCGAAAATAACGGTCAGGCTCGGCGTGTCCGAAGAGGAACTAAGGGCTGCAAACGCCGAGATTCTCAAACTCAATCCGCGTCCGGGCGGGCAGATTGACGATTCCTATTCGGATCAGGCCCAGCAGGTTGTCCCTGATTTTCTCGTGGAATTGAAGGACGGGGAACCGGTGATGAGTATGCCGAGGTATTCCATCCCGGAACTGCGCATCAACAAGCGCTATGCCGACATACTTATGGATGCGGCCGCCAAGTCTCCCCGGGAAAGCAGGGAGGCCACCATTTTCGTCAAGCAGAAACTCGATTCCGCCAAGTGGTTCATCGAGGCGATAAAGCAGCGTCACCATACTCTGGAGAGCACGATGAACGCCATACTGGACTTCCAGCACGATTTTTTTACCGAAGGTGATGATACCAAGCTCAAGCCTATGGTTCTCAAGAACATAGCTGAAAAGACCGGACTCGACATCTCGACTGTTTCCCGCGTGGTCAGCAGCAAGTACGTGCAGACTCATTTCGGTATCTTCCCACTGAAGTCCTTCTTTTCGGAAGGTCTGGTCTCCAATGAAGGGGAAGAGGTGTCCACCCGTGAAATCAAGACCATCCTCACTGACAGCATCGGGGAGGAGGATAAACGCAAACCTCTTACTGATGAGGAACTTGTCACAGTTTTGGATAAAAAGGGGTACAAGGTGGCCCGCCGGACGGTGGCAAAGTACCGCGATCAGCTGAACATTCCTATCGCACGATTGAGGAAGGAACTATAGAAGAGTCCATTCGCAGCCGTCCTTGGTATCCTTTATCTGAATTCCCAGGCTCTTGAGAGAATCTCTGATGCGGTCGCTTGTCGCCCAGTCCTTGCTTTCCTTTGCGCTTTTGCGCACGTCGATGATCATATCCATCAGCCCGCTGACAAGATCCCCGTTCCCGTCGGCGGCGGCCTCGTCCCTGAGTCCGAGAACGTTCGTCAGGATATCGTCGTAGAGGCTGCACAGGGCTTCCTTGTCGGACGGATTGAGTTTCATACCGCCGTCCTTTACGCTGTTGATGATTTTCACCGCATCGAACAGGTGTGACAGTGCGATAGGTGTGTTGAGGTCGTCGGACATTGCATCGTACACTTTATCAACGATGTCCCGGATATCGGGGTTCGGCGCGGCATCCGGGGCTGCAGGGAGGTTCTTCAAGTCCTTCGCAGCCTGCATAATGCGCCTGTAACCCTTTTCGGCAGCCTTCAAGGCCTCGTTGCTGAAGTCCAGAGGGCTTCTGTAGTGGGCCTGCAGGATGAAGAATCTGACCGTCATAGGGCTGTATGCCTGTTCAAGCACGTTGTTTGTGCCGCTGAACAGGTCCTCGAGGGTGATGAAGTTGCCCAGCGACTTGCCCATCTTCTGCCCCTTTATCGTAATCATATTGTTGTGCATCCAGTAGCGGACACCTCCCTTTCCGCGGGAAGCTGTGTTTTGGGCAAGTTCGCACTCGTGATGGGGGAACATCAGGTCGATGCCTCCTCCGTGAATGTCGAACTCTTCCCCGAGATATTTCTCGCTCATCGCGGAACATTCAAGGTGCCATCCGGGGAAACCTTCGCTCCAGGGTGACGGCCAGTGCATTATATGTTCCGGCGCGGCCTTTTTCCAAAGGGCGAAATCGAACGGGGACCGTTTGTCGTCCTGCCCGTCAAGGTTTCTTGTTCCCTCTTTCGTCTCTTCGAGATTGCGTCCGGACAGGATGCCGTAATGATGGCTCTGATTGTATTTTACCACGTCGAAATAGACCGACCCGTTGCTGATATATGCAAATCCGGCATCAAGGATTTTCCTGATGACTTCAATCTGCTCGATGATGTGCCCGGATGCGTGGGGCTCGATGGAGGGAGGAAGGACTCCCAGTCTGTCCATCGCATTGTGGTACAGCAGGGTATATGTCTGGACAACCTCCATCGGCTCCAGCTTTTCTATGCGCGCTTTCTTGGCTATCTTGTCCTCGCCGCTGTCGGCGTCATTCTCAAGATGTCCCACGTCCGTGATGTTCCTGACATAACGCACCCTGTATCCGAGATGTTTCAGATACCGGAACAGGACATCGTAGGTGATTGCCGGCCTGGCGTGACCCAGATGTGCGTTGCCATATACGGTTGGGCCGCAGACGTACATTCCGACCGCTCCTTCGTGGATGGGTTTGAACAATTCTTTCTGCCGTGAAAGCGTGTTGTAGATGTATAATGCCCTGTTTACCATAAAACTTGAATTTTACTGCAAATTTATTCAAAAATCGGGTTATTCAATCAGCTTGTTTGGAATTATCCCGCTCTTGGCGTAAATTTGTAAAGATATGGCCATGGCTGAATACATTGAACTCTCTGCACTTCAGGCGCAGATAGGGGAGAGGATAGGAACTCTTGAACAGTGGGTCCGAGTGGAGATTGAATCCTGCCGCGTTTCGGGAGGCCACTACTACCTTAACCTGATAGAGAAAAGCAGAAGCGGCGAGATTTCCGCCAAAGCTTCCGGACGCATCTGGAGGCAGCGCGCCGCGATAGTGGCCGAATTTGCCAGAGCGACAGGGAAAACTTTGGAGGCCGGTATGTCGGTGGTAGTGCTCGCATCCGTGGAGTATCATCCGGTTTACGGACTTTCCCTTGTCATTGAGGACATCGACCCCGCATTCACACTCGGTCTGCGGGAGCAGGAGAGGTTACGGACGATTGAAAGACTGACCGGAGAGGGGATGATGGAGATGCAGAAGGGGCTCGGACTTCCTTTCCTTCCGTCGAAGATTGCAGTAATCTCATCCGGGGACGCTGCCGGATTCGGGGATTTCAAGAAACATCTCGATACCAATCCGTACGGCTACAAGTTCGATTTTACCATTTTCCAGGCCCTGATGCAGGGGGAGAAGTCACCGTCTTCCATTATTTCGGCCATAGATTCCGTGGAAGAGGAGGGTTCTTTCGACGTGGCGGTGATTCTGCGCGGCGGAGGGGCTGATTCCGACCTTTTCGGGTATGATGACTATATGCTCTGCAGGAGGGTGGCGGTCTGCGGGATTCCCGTCCTTTCCGCAGTCGGCCATCAGAGGGATTACCACGTGCTTGATATGGTCTCATACGAGAGTTTCAAGACGCCCACGGCCGTCGCCGACTTCTTTATCCAGTGGTTTCTGGATGTGGAGGCTGAAGTTACAGACGTTGCCGCGAAGATATTCGATGCTGCAAGGGACCGGCTTGACGATGCCGACAGGATGGTCAGGGAGCGTGCCTCTTCGATAGCCTTTGCAATTCTCTCCGTATTGGGGAGGCTTGATGCCGGAGTTTCCGCACTGGATGCATCCATCAGAAGTTGCGACCCGAGGAATCTTCTCAGTCAGGGATATGTGCTTGCGATGGACGGCAACGGAAGGATTCTGAAGAATGCATCATCCGGCAGCGTGGGGGACAACGTTTCCGTGAGGTTCTCCGACGGGGTGTGGGACTGTGGCATCAAGAGTATAAATTTGTATAAAAACCAACAGGATGACAAATAAGGAATATCTTGACAAACTGGCCAGGCTCAAGGAGATAGACTCCCTTGTCCGCAAGCCGGAACTGGGTCTGGACAAAATCGAGGAATTGATTGCCGAGACCAAAAAACTGGTTGAAGAGTGCTACGGTTATACCCGTGGACTGAAAAAACAGGTTGAATCAATGGAGTGAGGTTATGGAATATCCGCGACACGTTACAATAATAATGGACGGCAACGGCAGGTGGGCCGGAAAACAGGGCAAACAGCGTCTGCTTGGCCATAACGCCGGAGTCGAAAGTGTCCGCAGTTGCTGCGAATATGCTGCGAGGCATGGCATTGAATATCTGAGTATCTATGCCTTCTCGGAGGAGAACTGGGCCCGTCCGGAAGACGAGGTGTCAGGCCTGATGAAAATTATGGTGAAGGCCGTAAAGAGCGAGGCCGATACCTTTATGAAACATAATATGCGTTTCCTTGTGATAGGCAACAGGAATCACCTCCCTTCCGATGTCCTTGAGGCGGCGGATGAACTTCAGCGCAGGACTTCCGGCAATACGGGTACGACAGTTGTCGTGATGCTGAGTTACAGCGGAAGATGGGACATTGTGCAGGCGGCAAGGAAATATGCGCAGCGGTGCCTTGAAAATGGCGGGCTGGTTGACCTCGGGGAGAATGAATTTGCCGGACTGCTCAGTACCGCCGGCATTCCGGAACCTGACCTGATGATACGGACCAGCGGGGAACAGCGTATCAGCAATTATATGCTCTGGCAGTGCGCATATACGGAGTTCTACTTCACCGATGTACTTTGGCCTGATTTTCGCGAAAAGGACTTCGACCTCGCGATTCAAAGTTTCAATCAGAGGCAGAGACGCTACGGCAAAGTATAGAAGTTCACAAAAAATGTCTATATTTGTCGGTTATACAAATTGATTAGATGAGATCGTTCCTCAAGTGGTGTTTGTTGGCTGTCCTTCTGGCTCCGGGCGTTGTCCGGGCTCAGGATGTCAGTCTGAGGCAGGAAATTGAAGTTGACCACAATACTCCCAAGACATACGTTCTGGGAGGTATTTCCGTGGAAGGGCTTCAGTATCTCGGAGAGAATCAGATTCTTTCCGTGATGGGACTCCAGGTCGGTCAGGAACTTGCCGTGCCGGGGGACGAGATATCATCTGCCGTCAAGCGCATCTGGATGCAGGGTGCGGCTTCCGAAATCGGATTCTATCTGGATTCCCTTTGTCCCACGCGCGACACTGCTTTCTTCAAGCTCGTTCTTCAGGAAAGGCCGAGGGTGTCCAAGTGGACGTACAAAGGTGTCAAGAAAGGGGAGCAGGATGATTTGAAGGATAAACTGAATCTACGTCTGGGTTCGAAGTTCTCGGAGTATGTCAAGACATCATCCGTCAAGATAATCAAGGATTTCTACAAGGAGAAGGGTTTCGCGGACGTGGAGGTGGATGTCCTGGTCGCCCGTGACTCCGTCATCAAGAACGCAATCCGCGTCACTTTTGACGTCAAGAAGGGAAACAAGCTGAAAGTTAAGGAAATCAATTATTTCGGCAACGATGAGATCAAGCCCTACAAACTTGACAAGGCGATGGAGAAGACCAAGAGCGCCAAGATTTACAACTTCTTCAAGTCCAAGAAATTCCTGGAGAAGGAATACAAGGCGGACAGGGAAAAACTGCTGACGGTCTTCAATGAGGCCGGATATCGCGATGCCAGGATAGTGAGGGATTCGCTCTACAGAAGGGCGGAGGACGGCAAGCTGGCCATCGACATTGAATTTGAAAAGGGAAAGAAATATTATTTCCGCGACCTGACCTGGACCGGAAATTCCGAGTATCCCGAGGAGACACTGAATGAGATTCTCCGCATCAACAAAGGTGACGTGTACGATGTGGTCACGATGGACAAACGACTGTTCAGCGGAGAGAAAGAAGGGGATATATCCATTTCCAAGCTGTATCGTGACAACGGGTTTCTCTTCTTCAACGTGACCCCCGTGGAATTGAAGATAGACGGTGATTCCGTGGATGTGGAGATGAGAATCGTCGAAGGCAAACCGGCGACCTTCAACAACATCATAATCAACGGCAACACGATAACTAACGAGAAAATCGTCAGACGTGCGGTCTTCACGCGTCCCGGATATCTCTTCCGTCAGACCGATTTCGAGCGTTCCGTCCGTGAAATTGCCTCGATGGGGCACTTCGACGCCGAGACGGCGGCAAATCCTGACAAAGGTTATAACATTCTGCCCAACGGAATGAACAATACGGTCGACATCGCATACAACGTCGAGGAGAAATCCAACAGCCAGTTCGAACTGTCAGGAGGCTGGGGCAACGGTATGTTCGTGGGTTCCGTCGGAGTCAGCTTCAACAACTTCTCCACACGCAATTTCTTCGACAAGAAGGCCTGGCACCCCGTCCCTCTGGGAGATGCCCAGACCCTGTCGTTCCGGTTCCAGACCAACGGAAAGTATTATACGGCTCTCTCCGCGAATTTCGTGGAGCCCTGGCTCACCGGAAAAAAGCCTACCTCCCTGAACATTTCGGCCTATTTCACCCGTCAGACCAATTCCTACTCCACATATTACTATCAGGTGCTCAACGATTCCCAGTATATGGAGATTTTCGGTGCATCCGTGGGAATCGGTACACGCCTGAAATGGCCTGACAACTATTTCGTCCTCTACAATTCCATCGGATGGCAGAGCTACAAGTTGCAGGACTGGGCATACTACTTCATATATGACACGGGAATGTCCCACAATATCAACTGGTCCACGACGCTGACAAGAACTTCCACCGACCAGGCAATATATCCGAGAACGGGTTCGGAATTCTCATTCGGCATTCAGATAACTCCTCCGTATTCATTGCTTAGGAAGGGGGGAAGTGACATCGATTACAGCAAACAGTCCGTGCAGGACCACTATAACTGGATAGAGTATCACAAATGGACCTTCAAGGGTACCCTCTACACCAAGCTGATAGGGGACCTTGTCCTGATGACCAGGGCCCAGTTCGGATATCTGGGCTACTACAACAAGAAATGGGGATATTCTCCTTTCGAGGGATTCATTCTCGGAGGAGACGGAATGAGCGGATACAACACTTACGGCTCGGAGGTGATAGGACTTCGCGGTTATGAGAACTACTCCCTTACCCCTTATATAAACGGGGCGTACGCGGGTCACGTATATGACAAGTTCACCGTGGAACTTCGATATCCCGTGATTATGCAGCCCACCTCCACAATCTATGCGCTTATTTTCCTTGAAGGAGGCAATTGCTGGGAGACCATACACGAATTCAATCCGTTCCAGATCAAACGTTCGGCCGGGGCAGGAGTCCGTGTTTTCCTGCCCGTCGTGGGTCTGCTGGGTATAGACTGGGGATATGGATTCGATTCCAGCTCATCCAGCAAGAAGAGTCAGTTCCACTTCATCATCGGACAGCAATTCTAAAACGAAGATATTATGAAAAAAGTCTTGATTTCACTCGTGACACTTGCTTTCTGGTCAGTTTGTCTCAATGCCCAGAACATAGCTTTTGTCAACACGGAAACCATTCTGAAGTCAATTCCGGAATATACCGCAGCTCAGGAGTATCTCAATAACCTTTCTGAAAAATACAAGGCGGCTCTGGAACAGGAAATCGAAAAAATCGACGTCCTGTATCAGAACTATCAGAAGAACAAGGCCTCGATGCCGGTTTCACAGCGGACCGCTGCCGAAGAGGAGATAATCTCCAAGGAAAAGGTTGTCAAGGAGAAACAGAACATCTATTTCGGCGAGGACGGAATAATGTACAAGAAGTCGGAGGAACTCCTTTCACCCATCAAAAAGAAGGTGGATGCAGTTATCGAAAGCATCATAAACGTTCAGGGAGGGGTTGACCTTGTCATAGACCTGGCCGCCAATCAGGGTATGGTGTATTATAACAAGTCGCGTGACCTCACCGAAAAAGTAATGGAAACATATAAAAAACTCTATAATTAATAACTATGAAGAAAATTTTTCTTGTTCTTTTCAGCGCGGCTACAATCAGCTTCTGCGCTGATGCACAGTCAAAAACCGGTTTTATCAACACTGCTGAGGTCATATCGCTTATGTCCGAAAGAGACTCAGCCATTGTCAAGCTTCAGGCATATCAGAACGACCTGACTGAAACAATGCAGGGTATGGAGGATGAGTACAATACCAAATACACGGAATATAACCGCAAGCAAGGTGAATGGACAGCTGTAGTGCGCGAGTCAAAGGAACGTGACCTTCAGGAGCTTGTGCAACGTATCCAGCAGTTCCAGCAGTCAGCCCAGCAGGAACTCCAGCAGATGCAGAACACCCTTATGGCTCCCGTGGTGGACAAGGCGCAGAAAGCAATTGAGAAGGTTGCGAAGGCCAACGGCCTGGCATACGTGTTCGACCTCTCTTCAGGCGCTCTCATCTATTTCGACGAAGCTCAGGGCACAAATCTCCTTCCTCTCGTGAAGAAGGAACTCGGCATCCCCGCAAGCAAGGTGGCTCCCACTCAGATTGGTGAACCTCAGGCAGCATCTCCCCAAAAGTAGCTCTCAACATATTGGATAATGCCGCATACTGTAGTTGACACAAAGGACGTTGTAATACGTTTCTGTGGGGATTCGGGTGACGGAATGCAGTTGACGGGCACTTTGTTCGCCGACGCATCGGCCTTGTACGGCAATCAGATTTCCACCTTCCCCGATTATCCGGCAGAAATACGCGCTCCTCACGGCACGGTCTCCGGTGTTTCAGGTTTTCAGGTACATATAGGAAGCGACGGAGTCAACACTCCCGGTGACTTCTGTGACGTACTTGTGGCAATGAATCCGGCCGCTCTCCGCGCCAATGCCAAATGGGCGAAGCCTACGGCCAGCATCATCATAGATACTGACTCTTTCGATGAAGCCCTGATAAAAAGGGCCGGCTACAAGACCGATGACCCGATTTCGGAACTCGGCCTTGAAGACCGCAACATCATCTGCTCCCCGATAACGACTCTCACCAAGGAGAGCCTTTCCGACAGCGGGATGGATGCCAAGTCCATCGTCCGCTGCAAGAATATGTTCACTCTGGGAATGTGTTTCTACCTTTTCAACAGGCCGCTGGAATACACATACGCATATCTCGAGAAGAAATTCAGGAAGAAACCTCAGCTGATAGAACCCAACAGGAAGGTTCTTTTCGACGGTTTCAACTATGCGGCGAATATTCAGGCCATCGCCAATACATACGAGGTGAAGCCGGCGAAACTTGAAAAAGGCGTATATCGCAATATCAACGGCAACCAGGCGACAGCCTGGGGCCTTATCGCCGCATCCGAGAAGAGCGGACGTCCTCTCTTCTGCGGTTCTTATCCCATAACTCCCGCAACTGCGATTCTCGAAGAGTTGGCGATTCATAAGAACCTGAACGTCAAGACTCTGCAGGCGGAGGACGAAATTGCGGGCATCTGCACTGCAATCGGTGCCGCATACGCAGGTGACCTGGCAGTGACGACCACTTCCGGCCCCGGCTTGAGCCTCAAGTCCGAAGCTCTCGGTCTTGCGATGATAACCGAATTGCCCCTTGTCGTCGTGGATGTCCAGAGAAGCGGTCCTTCAACCGGCATTCCGACAAAGACCGAGCAGACAGACCTTGCCCAGGCCCTTTATGGCAGGAACGGTGAGTGCCCCGTAGCCATAGTGGCCGCACATTCTCCCAGCCATTGTTTCGATGCCGCGTTCTATGCCGCCAAATATGCGATGGAACATATGATGCCCGTCATTCTTCTCTCCGAAGGTTTTCTCGGTAATGGCAGCGAGCCCTGGAAGATACCCTCAATGAAGGATTATCCTGCGATAAACCCGCCGGTGATTACGAAGTGCGAAGGCGCTTTCCAGCCTTTTGCGCGTGATCCCGAGACATTCGCACGCAAATGGGCGTTCCCCGGTACGCCCGGTCTTGAGCACAGGGTCGGCGGTCTGGAGAAGAACACGGCCGGTGTAATATCTTCCGATCCCGAGAACCACGCCAAGATGGTCTGGGAGAGGGCCGAAAAGGTGCGTCGTCTCGCAAATTATCTGCCTCTGCAGCAGGTTTACGGCAATCAGGAGGGTGAGGTCCTCGTAGTGGGGTGGGGAGGTACTTTCGGACATCTTTACACGGCTGTCCGGTCTCTCAGAGAAGAAGGCAAGGACGTGAGCCTGTGTCACTTCGACTTCATCAATCCTCTCCCCAAGAACACTGCCGAAGTGTTCTCCCGCTTCAGGAAAATCATCGTCTGCGAGCTCAACTGCGGCCAGTTTGCCGATTATCTGAGGGCACGGTTGCCCCAGTTTACATATCTGCAGTACAATAAGGTACAGGGTCAGCCTTTCATCGTCAAGGAGATAGTTGACGCCGTCAATGAAATTTTGTAAGGAGGAAGGGAAAATGACATATACAGCACAGGATTTCAAAAGCAATCAGGAAGTTCGCTGGTGTCCCGGATGCGGGGACCACGCGGTGCTTGCCGCAATACAGCGCGCCCTGCCTCTCGTGTGTGAAGACAGGGGTTGGCACAAGGACAACATTATGTTCGTTTCCGGCATCGGATGCTCTTCCCGTCTTCCTTATTATATGAATACCTACGGGTTCCACAGCATACACGGAAGGGCTACCGCCATTTCCACCGGCATCAAGGTGGCGAACCCGAACATCAGCGTATGGCAGGCCTGTGGAGACGGTGATGCCCTGGCAATCGGCGGCAACCATTTTATCCACGCAATCAGGAGGAACATCGACATCAACATCATACTGTTCAACAACCAGATTTACGGTCTGACCAAGGGACAGTATTCTCCCACATCCAAACTGGGGCAGATTACCAAGACATCGCCTTACGGAACGGTGGAGAATCCCTTCACTCCCGGTTCGCTCGTTCTCGGGGCCCGCGGAACGTTCTTCGCACGCGGCCTTGACGTGGAGATGGGGCTCAACACCGAGATATTCAGGGCGGCGGCTGCTCACGACGGCTGTTCCGTCTGTGAGATGCTTACCAACTGCGTCATCTTCAATGACGGGGCCCACAAGGATATAACCGACCGAGAAATCAGGGCGGACAGGACCATCACCCTCCATCACGGACAGCCGATGGTCTTCGGAAAGGACAAGGAGAAAGGCCTGATTCTGGTTCACGGCAAACTGAAAATCGTGAAGATAGGGGAGAACGGCATCACTATGAGCGATATCCTCGTCCACGACGCTCACAGCGCTGACCCTGCAATCCATAACCAGCTCATCAATATGAAGTATCCGGATTTCCCGGTTGCGATAGGGGTGATCCGCGACATCAGCGAACCGACCTATGATGACCGTGTCCGCGATCAGCTGGAAGATGTGAAGAAGGCGAGCAAAATCACCTGTATGGACGAACTTCTCCACAGTGGTGCGACCTGGACGGTCGAATGATTGAAAACTTTTAAAATCAATGATATGAAAGTAGCGGACATAATGTCAAACCTTGAAGCCAGGTATCCCGGCGAAAGCGAGTACCTGCAGGCTGTCAAGGAGGTTCTCGATTCAATCGAGGAGGTTTACAACCGGCATCCCGAATTTGAAAAGGCTAAAATTGTGGAGCGTATGGTCGAACCTGACCGTATCTTCACCTTCCGTGTCACCTGGGTTGATGACAAGGGAGAAGTCAGGACAAATACGGGTTACCGTGTACAGTTCAACAGTGCCATCGGCCCTTACAAGGGAGGCCTCCGCTTCCATAAGGCGGTGACGCCTTCAATGCTCAAGTTCCTCGGCTTCGAGCAGACTTTCAAGAACGCTCTGACAACTCTTCCTATGGGAGGCGCGAAGGGAGGTTCCGATTTCGACCCCGTCGGAAAGTCAAATGACGAGATTATGCGTTTCTGCCAGGCATTCATGCTCGAACTCTGGCGCTGCATCGGTCCCGATCAGGATATCCCTGCCGGTGACGTGGGTGTCGGCGGACGTGAGATCGGGTTCCTGAACGGTATGTATCAGAAACTTGCCCGTGAATATCACACGGGAGTGCTTACCGGCAAGGGCATGACTTGGGGCGGTTCCATCCTTCGTCCCGAGGCTACCGGTTTCGGTGCGCTCTATTTCACCCAGCACGTGCTTCAGACTGCCGGCAAGGATATCAAGGGCAAGACAGTTGCCGTATCAGGTTTCGGAAACGTTGCCTGGGGTGCCTGCACGAAGGCTACGGAACTGGGTGCCAAGGTGGTTGCAGTTTCAGGACCTGACGGTGTATGCGAGATTCCGGGCGGCATCACCAAGGATATGATTGACTATATGCTTGTGATGCGTGCTTCAAACCGCAACAAAGTTCAGGATATGTCCGACAAGTTCCCCGGCGAGGCGAAATTCACCCCCGGCAAAAAAGCGTGGAGCGTCAAGTGCGACATTGCTCTTCCCTGCGCATTTCAGAATGAACTGAGCGAGGATGATGCAAAACAGCTCGTCGCCAACGGCACCTGGTGCTGCTGCGAGGTTTCGAATATGGGCTGCCAGCCCGGCGCGATACATTATTTCCAGGATCAGCCCGGATTCCTGTTCGCTCCCGGCAAGGCTGTCAATGCAGGTGGAGTTGCCACTTCAGGTCTTGAGATGACCCAGAATGCCGAGCATATCAGTTGGGATGCTTCAGAGGTTGACCAGCGTCTCCACTCGATTATGAGCTCCATTCACGGGCAGTGCGTCAAGTTCGGCACACAGCCTGACGGAAGGATTGACTATGTGAAGGGAGCAAACATCGCCGGCTTCATGAAGGTCGCCCAGGCAATGCTGGAGCAGGGGATTGTCTAGTTTTCCAGACTTGAATAATATGATATCGAGCCTTTCTTTCCGGAGGAGGGCTCGATTCCTTTTATGGATTCGAGGATTTTCTTTGTCTGGCGGGCGACTGCCGGGGCGGGATTGATGATTGTGACATTTTCTCCCGCTATGCGTTCGATGACGGGCTGGAGGAAGGGGTAGTGGGTGCATCCGAGGACGATGTGGTCCGCTCCCGCTTCAAGCATCGGGTCGATGCACTTATGGACAAGGGTTTCCACTTCCGGGCCGTCAAGAACACCTTTTTCGACGGTCTCGACGAGGCCTTCGCCTACCTGTTGAATCACCTTCACGTCTTCCTTGAATTTGGCGAGGGTATGGAGATACAGCGACCCTTTGAACGTCCCTTTTGTCGCGAGTACTCCCACGACTCCGGTTTTGCTCTGGAGTACTGCCGGTTTGACCGCCGGCTCCATTCCTATGAAGGGTATGTCGTAATGACTTCTGAGATGGTCGATGGCTGCGGCTGTGGCGGTGTTGCAGGCCACAACAATCAACTCGCAACCTTTTTCAATAAGAAAATCCGCAACGGCACAGGCTCTTTCGATGACTTCGGAAGCGGGCCTCGGGCCGTACGGACAGTATCTGGTGTCGGCGTAATAGGTGAAATCCTCTTCAGGCAGGAGTTTGACGAGCTCTTGTAACACGGATTTGCCGCCCTGACCGGAATCATAAACGCCAATCATGTGAGGCTTAGCAGATTTGAACTGCTGACCTCTTGCCTGTCAAGCAAGCGCTCTAAACCAGCTGAGCTAAAGCCTCATTACATCGCAAATATAATAACTTTCCCTGAAAGTTGCAAATACCTGCGCCTCTTCTTAACTTTGGGGCTGCAAATATTTGAAACCGATGGTAAGGCACGTGATTTTATGGAAACTCAGGGAAGATATTCCCGCTTCCGAAGTGAAAACAATCAAGAATGAGATAAAGGAAGGTCTGGAGGGACTGGTGGGGAAGGTTCCCGGGCTTGTCGAAGTCAGCGTGAACGTTGACGGACGTCTGGATTCGTCGAATGCGGACGTTATGCTTGACTGCATTCTCGAATCCCCCGAGGCCCTGAAGGGATATGCGACGCATCCCGCGCATCTGGAGGTAGCCAACGGGAAAGTCCGTCCATATACGGCTGTCCGCACCTGCCTGGATTACGAATTTTAGAACCAGCACTCGATTTCCACGAGCCAGGTGGGGCGGCAGACGGGGCCGTGGACCATTATGCAGTTCAGTCCCGGAACGAGTTCCGCCAGAGCTTCCCGTACGATGGGGGCGTCGGCATCGTTTCTCAGATAGACGATGGCCTGCTCTGCATCTTCAAGACGGGTGGGGGCGGGGGCATCCTGCAGCAGGGCCCGTATGTTCCCGACAGCCCTTTCCGTCTGCTTCCGGACATCATCTATGTAAAGTACGTTGCCCTTGTAGTCTATGCTGGCGGTGCCGCTGATGAAGATGTGGCTGTGCCCGTTATGGGTGAATGCCGTGCCTCTTTCGAAAGTGACGCCGTATTCGTGCGTCGGGTTGAGGCGGTCCAGCGCCTGAAGATATTTCACATTCCGGCTATCGATGCCGCGGACCGCGAAGGCATCCATAGTGACGAGCACTGAAGGGTCGGAGGCATTGCCCTCGATGCCGGTGCTGGCGATGTAGTGTGTCTCCTTCGTCAGTCCGATGCCGTCGAAATAGTCTTTCCTCCCTTTGACGACACCCGAGTAGTTGTTGTCGATATCTCTTACGAATATCCAGGTTCTCAGGCAGTTGTCCTTGATGCTCAGCCCCTTTGACGCAAGAATGGCCTCGTATTTTTCCAGAATCTGGCGCATCTGCCCCTCGGAATCGGCGGAGGTATCATCCGGAACCAGGCCGGCTGTCCAAAGAAAATCATCATCCTCGAACGGAACATTCCAAACGGCGGTCCGCCTCCCGTCAAGAGGTTTCTGCCCTATGACCGACACGGCACCTCTCCCGTCAGAGGGACGGCTTCCGGTGACGGAAAATTCTCCATCGGTAAAATATCTCGTGAAAGCATACATCAAACACAAAGATACGAATCTGCTTGGATATTTTTCGATAAAAATATAACTTTGTTAGGATACTCGAAAGGTCGAATCAATTAATAACTCAACTATATGAACAGAAGACAATTTCTTGGAGCAGCTGCCTCATTGGGCGTAGGAGCTGCTATGAACCCCTATGTTTCAAGGGCTTCCGGCCTCAAGGTGGGCGCGAACGACAAGATTCACGTTGGACTTATCGGAGCGAACGGT
>JAGHVE010000072.1 GCA_018064445.1 Candidatus Cacconaster equifaecalis | reverse complement strand
CCGCTGGTCGTTTCGTTGGTAATTGAGTTGACGTTCACATTGCTGCAAATGGCGAACGCGAAAGAGAGTAGGATGACAGGGATCATATACAGCAGATAATCCAACGTAGGGTTATACAGGTTGATTTCGCTGATATATTCGCTATTCGGACGGACAGTCATCCCTTGTTTTTCGAAATACTTGGAGGCTGTTGACAACAATGAGGCCTTGATGATTTTCTCACCAAGAATCCCTTTCGTAATATCTACGGCTTTTACCGACAGCTGAATTTTCTCTACGTCCCCCGAAAGGAGGCTGCTTTCCAACCCTTCCGGTATCAGAGTTATGCAGTCCACGTCACCGTTCTCAAGCATATCAAAAGCCTCGTCGTATGTGCCATAGATGCCCGAAAACGTGATTTTGTCCGAAAAATTCAAGTTCTCAGCCATCATCGCGGACAGTATCGAACGGTCATAATCCACTATGGCCACATTGACGTTCTTCAGGTCGAAGCAATAAACTATAGGAATAATCAGAACCGCAAAGAACGGATAGAATATGATAAGCGCAACAAGAATCCTGTTGCGAAGCAACTGCTTGAGTTCTTTCACCACAATGGCCGATATTCCTGTCAGTGAATTCATCTGTTCTGGACTTTTATCTTCAAGTGGCACGCAATCAGGAATACCACGGTAGAGAAGGACATATATATGATTTCCTTGATTACATATACGGCATCAACACCCTGAATCATAAGTTTTCTCAGGGCATCAACATACCATCTGGCGTAAACAAGGCCGCTTATATTCTGCGCCCAAAGCGGCAGATTCTCGACAGGCACAAATATGCCGCCGCAATATATTACCGGCATAATGATGCCGCCCCAGCAAATAGCAAAGGCATTGACCTGCTTGGATGAAAACATAGATATCAGTATTCCCAGCAACACAGATGTCAGGGAATAAAGGGATGTAACAAGAAATATCATAAAAATGGAGCCCTTGACAGGAATTCCCGTGACAATGATGCCCGTAACAGTGGTGAGAATGCCGACTATCAAGCATAGAAAAAAATATGGTACCGACTTTCCGACATAATAAGCGGCATTGCCCACAGGAGACAGAGTAACAGCATCAATTGTCCCGAACTCCTTCTCGCCCACAAACGAGGAAGAGGTCAGGATAAGTCCGATAAGCATTACAACCAGAGCGATGATTCCCGGCTGGAAGGAGTACGAACTCGAAAGACTCGGATTGTACAATATCCTGTCTGAGAAATACTCATCATTTTCTCCGAACTCCTCACTGATGGCGGCCTTGATGTACAGGCCGGCCGCACTTCCCATTGCACAATTGGATGCATCGGTGGCAATCTGTACCGGTGACGGACAGTCCGTATCTCCGCCTTTTATCCTTTCCACAAGTTCATCATAATCCGGACGGAGGACGACAGCCGCATTGATTTTATTGGTCTTCATCAGGTTTTCGGCTTCGGAAAGGTCGTCAACATACCCCTCAAATCGGAATAACGGGTTGTTCTGGAATCGCGATATCAGGCTCCGGCTCGCTTCTGAATGATGAGGTACCACCGCAACGACCTTCACGGTCCGTACATCTGTGGACAAGATGAAACTTAGGGCAATGGAAGATATGACAGGCGTAATCAGCGCGAGAAGAAAGGTACTCCTGTCCCGAATGATATGAAGGTATTCCTTCCGGAATATGTTTATCAATGCCGAAATCATAGATTCGCCTGTGTAATAAGGTCAAACACGTCATCGAAATCAGGAGATACGCCGGTCCTGACAAGAGATCTGAGGTCTCCCATCGCCTTGATGGAGCCGTCCACCATAATGCTCTGTCGGTCGCACCACAGCGCCTCCTCCATATTGTGCGTGGTCACCATAATGGTCGTGCCACGTCCGGCTTCGGCCCGTATGATATCCCATATCTGCTTCCTGGCCTCGACATCTACACCGCTTGTGGGCTCGTCAAGGAACAGTATTTCAGGCCGGTGGACAGCTGCAGCCGCAAAGCCGACACGTCTCTTCCAGCCCAGAGGAATGCTCCCGAACATACGGTCCGCATAATTCTCAAGACCGACTCTGACAAGACAGTCGTCTATACGTCTGTCCGCTTCTTTCCTTCTCATTCCGTACATCCCTGCAATGAGTCTGAGATTCTCCCTGATGGTGAGGTCCGGGGGAAGGCAATCGCGCTGGCTCATATAGCCGATATGACTCTTTATCTTCTCGTAGTCTCTGTTCAGGTCAAGGCCGGCAATCCTTCCGGTGCCGGACGTGGGTTCGGACAGTCCGCACAACATACGGATGGCGGTAGTCTTGCCGGCTCCGTTTGCTCCGAGGAAACCGAAGATTTCGCCTTTGCGGACATTGAAGCTGATGCCATCTACAGCCGTGAAGCTGCCGAAGCACTTGGTAAGGCCACTGACCTCTATTGCATTATCATCGCACAGCTGTCCGTTCGCATCGCAGATGGTCACTTCTTCTGGGGGTAGGATTTCCGAGGGGTCTCCTACCCGGACTATCCGTCCGTTCTCAATCAAGGTAGCCCTGTCGCACATCTTTATCTCGTTGCGGTATGGAGAAGATATGATGATTGTCGTACCGAAATCTTTGTTGAGAAGTTTCAGTACGTCTATTATGTCTTTGCGACATACTGTATCGATGCCTGTTGTGGGCTCGTCCAGCATAAGCAGACGAGGCCTGTTTATCAGTGCGCAACAGAGTGCGAGCTTCTGTTTCATACCTCCGGAAAGTTTGCTGGCGAGTCTGTCGGAGAAAGGTGCGAGCTGGCGGTAGATGGGAGCAATCATCCCGTCATCCTTATCAAACGGGAGCCCGAACAAATCGGTATGGAAACGGATATTCTCTTCTACGGAGAGGTCCATATATAGAGAGAACGTAGATGGGACGAAACCAATGAATTTTCGGATTTCTTTCCTGTCCTTCAGCAAATCAAAACCGAAGATGTCGGCACTGCCGCCGTCCGGTTTCAAAAGAGTGCAAAGTATTCGCTCAAGAGTTGTCTTTCCTGCACCGTCGGAGCCGTAGATGCCGAATATCTCGCCTTCCTTGATTTCAAGAGATACTCCGTCAAGAGCCTTGACCTTGCCGAAGCTCTTGGACAAATCCTTTATGCAGACGGAGCCGATTCCCATTGTGGACAATCAGTTAAAATAGACTTCTCCCGATATGCCGGATTTCAGATAACCGTCATTCTCGACGGTGATTTTCGCCTCATAGACGAGGTTGGAACGCTCGTCATCAGTCAGGATGGTCTTGGGAGTAAACTCGCTTTCGTCGGATATCCATACGATGGTTCCTTCATATTCACGGATGCTATCCTTGCCATAGTTGGCAATCACTTTCACTTTCTGGCCGACTGCAATATCGCGCAACTGCGGCGAGGTGAAATACGCCCTCAAATATGCACTGCCAGTATCGGTAATCTTGAGTAGCGAACGTCCCGGGGCGGCAATCTCACCCTCGGAAGCATACTTGGCTGTTACCACGCCGTCTGTTGGGGAAACTATGTGGCATTTCTCCATAAGGGTAACGATGCCTTTTATCTGAGCATCAAGACTTTCAACATTGCCTGCCGAAGCATTGTTGGTATTGCTGATGGTCGCCTGGGTTGCCTTGACCTGGCTCTCCAGCACAGAGATTTCAGCCTTCAGATTCTCCTGTTGCCTGCGTGGCGCCGCCCCGGTGTTCACCAGCCTTGTGGTGGTGGCAAGGTCCTCCTTCAGTCTGGCAATCTTCAGCAGAAGTGCATCTGTCTGAACGTCAGCGTCGGACTGCACAAGCGACGCGGCTTTCCTCGCCGCCTCAAGGTTTTCTTTCTGGACGGCGAACGTGACGGTATCGATCAG
>JAGHVE010000093.1 GCA_018064445.1 Candidatus Cacconaster equifaecalis | reverse complement strand
TGAAGGCCGACCTGTATGCCGTCCAGGAATCTCCCAGATATTGCTGAATATGCTTATACAAGAGACTTTAGAATATGATGGCCAATCCTATTTCGAAGGCTCCTTCCCTGGTCTTCAGGTCCTTGACCTGACTGCCCATCTTTTGCCAGTATTCGGACCAGTTGGCAACTCCCCCGAAATCCCAGTTGTATTTGGCCGTAATCTGAAGTTTGGAAATCTCGAGTCCGACACCAAGGCCCACACCTCCGGAAACCTTCTTGGATGCAGCCTTGAACGCATCAGCAATGTAAGCAAGCCCCTTCGAATCAATCTTGTCGCCCAACTTGAAACCGACATACGGAGAGGCGAATACAAACGGTCTGAGAAAAAGCAGATCAACGCCCCACTGTACGTTGACAGGAACTTCTATATAGCTCAGAGTGGCATTGACAGGATCCGGCAAAGCGGTACCTTCTGCAAGCTGGAAAGATCTCGCTCTGTAGAGAACCTCAGGCTGAAGGCTGAATCCGCCCCAGGTACCGGTCTGGAAACCGAGTCCGGCGCACCACCCCAGTCGTCCCTTGGGAGAGTAATCCAAAGTCTTCACAGCATCGAGAGCTGTATTGACATTCTGGAATGCAAGACCGCCCTTGATCAGGAAACCGCCGGCCTTGACATTGACGGAAGATAGGAACATCAGCGCAACTGCGCAGAAAACAGTCAGTTTCTTCATGACAATTATCCTATTAGTGAATTAATCTTGTTTTCAAGTTCGGATTGCGGCACGGCGCCCACGCTTCTGCCGACAAGCTGCCCGTCCTTAAAGAAAAGGATTGTGGGGATGTTTCTGATTCCGTACTGCATCGGTATGTCCGTGCTGTCATCCACATTGCACTTGGCCACAAGCACCTTGCCTTCATACTTCCGGGCAAGAGAGTCAACTATTGGAGAAAGCATTCTGCACGGACCGCACCAGGTGGCCCAGAAATCTACAACGGCCGGAACACCGGCATCAAGGACTATCTCCTTGAAATTGGAATCATTGACTGCTACTGTCATTTTCTGAATTAAAAAAAGTGTTATTTTCGGAGGCGAAGATAACACTTTTTGAATTAACGGAGAAATGTAATTTATACCATTTGTTCGATATTCCATACAAAAGCCCTGACTCCGACCTCCTTGTTCCGGGCGTCGAGCTTTTTCACGGTAAAGAGAAGTTCATCCACCTTTTCCTCAGGGACAACCGCCATTACGGCCGAATTCATCTCGGGCCAGGTATGTGTGCCCCTGTGAGGGTCTCCGGTCCTGGAGCCGCGCCCCTGAACCTGCTCAAAAAAAGTAAACCCACGAATTTCAAGAGTGTCAAGCATATACTCCACTCGTGACGTGAACGCCTGATTGAAAACTATGAACACGCTTTTCATCTTTTACTCCTCCTCAGGTTTAAGTTGCATGAATATATACTCCTTGCGCTGTTTGCTCTGCTTGTCACGTTCCCCGCTGCGGGAAGTGATTCCGTAGACGACAGGAACAACCAGCAGGGTAATCAGTGTGGATACAAGAAGACCGCCTATTACCACGATACCCATCGGCTGCCACATTTCGGAACCCTCACCGGTGCTCAATGCCATAGGAAGCATACCGAGAAGAGTTGTGAAGGCTGTCATAAGCACAGGACGGAGACGGCTCGCTCCGGAGACCGCGATAGCCTCGTTCAATTCATATCCCCTGTCCCTCATAAGATTGATGTAGTCGACCAGCACAATACCGTTCTTCACGACTATACCGATAAGCATTATGATACCAAGGGCTCCGACCATATCCAACGTCGTATGGGTAACCCAAAGCGCCATAACGACTCCGGAAAGGGCGAAAGGAATGGAGAGCAGAATCACGGCAGGTTTCCCGAAGGACTCGAACTGAGATGCCATAACGATGTAGACAAGTATGACGATAAGGGCGGCAAGCATCAGAATGTCACCGAACATATCCTGCTGGTCCTCATAATCTCCACCTATGATGGTGGTTATTCCGACGGGGGTGGGATGCTGCTTCAGAACTCCAATGACCTGAGTTGCAAGTTCACCCAATGAAGTGTTGTAGGGAGTCACGGACACTTTCAGATATCTCTGTCTGCTCTTGCGCTCGATTGACTGGGGTGCCCAGTATTCCTCGACCGATGCCACTTCACGAAGCTTTATCTGCCCGCCTGTCGCGGTAGGGATTGTCAGGTCCTCCACGTCAGTTATGGAATTGCGGTCATCCTCCTTCAGTCGGACAATGATGTCATATTCATCTCCGTCTTCTTTCAGATAGCCGGCCGGATAACCCGTAACTCTGTAGCGCAGGTATGCGGCGGCCGTTGAAGTATTGAGCCCGTGATATGCCAGTTTCTCCTTGTCGAACACGACCTTTATCTCAGGGCGGTCCTTGTCGCGGCTGATCTTGACATCACGTGCTCCCGGGACATTATCCTCTATGGCTTTCTTTATCTCCGCAGCGTAAAGGCTGGTAGCATCGAAATCAAAACCATACACTTCGACATCTACCGTAGATGCTCCGTTTCCGCCCATACCTCCGCTCTGTACGCATTGGTATTCAATGATTTCAGGGTATTTCGCAAGTTCCGTCCTGAAAACCTCGGCGATTTCCTCTATCGAGCGTTCCCTCTGGCGTTTCTTCGTACATACCACAATCATCGATATCTTGTAGTTGGTCGTTGACGAAAACAGCGCACTGATGCTGCTTTCATCATTAGAACCGGAAGATGTCGATATTCTCGTGATTTCGGGAGCCAAGGCCATAAACCTCTGTTCAAGGATTCTGGCCGTCTTCACGGTCTCTTCAATTCTTGTTCCGGGCTGCAGTTCCACCGTCACGCTCAACCTTCCGTTATCTGATGTCTGCATAAAGTCCGTTCCTATCTTGCCCATTGCCGCAGGCACCATTGACGCCGCGAAGGCAAGAACCAGAATCAGAATCGTGAGAGCCTTGTGGCTGAGGCACCAGCGCAGAAGATTGGCGTAGAATCTGTCAAGTTTGTCAAGGAAGCCCTTCACAATAATCTTTTCATAGAAATCGTGTTTCTTCTCAACCTTCACAAGTTTTCCGTCACGGACCTCGACCTTGTCAGACTTGAGCATCTTGGAACAAAGCATAGGAATCAGGGAGATGGCGGCAAGGGTGGAAGTACATACGACTATCGTCACAATCCAGCCGAGTTCCTTGAACATTATGCCCGCCATACCGGTAAGCATCGTGAGAGGGACGAACACAGCCACGATAACCAGAGTGGTCGCTATTACTGAAATCCACACCTCATTGGTCGCATAGATGGAAGCCTCCCTTGGCGAAGAACCCCGCTCGATGTGGGTGGTGATATTCTCCAGAACCACGATGGAGTCATCCACCACCATTCCGATGGCCACCGTAAGTGCCGACAGGGAAATGATGTTCAGAGAACTTCCCGTCACCATCAGGTAGATGAATGCCACAATCAGCGCGATAGGAATTGTCAGGCAGATGATTACCGTAGCCCTCCATTTGCCCAGGAAGAAGAACACCACCAGCACCACGAAAAGAAGTGCATACAGAATGCTCTCCTCCAATGACCCGATTGCCCCCTCGATATCCTCGGACGAGTCATACACCATCTTTATCTCGACATCCGAAGGAAGTACGGTTTGGAGTTCGGCTATTTTCTTGCGCACGTCACGGCAAACCTGAACGGTGTTGGAGCCCGATTTCTTGGAAACGATAAGACGTGCGGCCTCCTGACCGTCAACTTTTTCGTCAAGAGACAAGTCCTTGATGGTATCGCGCACGGCAGCCAGATCCCTGATATAAATCTTCTGACCGGCAGCTGTGGATGAAACCACTATGTTTTCTATTTCGGAACTCTGTCCATACTCGCTTCGGACCTGCATCTGGAACTGCTCCTTTTTCATCTTGACAGTTCCGCTGGAGAGGTTCAGGTTGTTTGAACTGACAGCGGATGCAACCTGTTCGAGCGTCAGTTTGTATGCATTGAGTTTCGACTGGTCGATATCGATATAGACGTAACGGTCGGGCGCTCCAGATACAGATACGGACCCGATTCCGTTCACACGGTTCAGGTGCGGAATGACCTCATCGTCCAGAATTTTTTCAAGCCCGGGATAACTCTCCTTGGCCTTCACCGAATACTGGATGATAGGCATCATACTGGTATTCAGTTTGAAGAGGACAGGACTCTGGCAGTTGTCCGGCAGATTGGACTTGACCATATCCACATAACTGCGCAGGTCATTGGTCGCTTCATCGATATCTGTCCCCCACTCCAGTTCCACCATAACCATTGACATATTGTCCTTTGACGTAGAGGTCAGTTCCTTGAGTCCGTCAACGGAGGTCAGGGCATTTTCAATCACCTTGGTGACATTGGTTTCAATCTCACTTGCACTTGCTCCCGGATATGTGGTCATAACGGTCACATACGGAGGATCCATCTCCGGGAACTGGTCGATAGGCAGCTTCAGGAACGAGAAGACACCTATCACTATCACGGCCACAAAGACAAGGGCCGTGGTCACCGGCTTTTCAATAGACGCTTTGTATATACTCATTTCCTAATGCTCCTTTACAATGTTTATCTTGGATCCGTCCACCAGCTTGGCCTGGCCCGAAGTAACGATACGGTCCCCGTCACGAAGTTCAGTGTCAATCACTTCCACCAGGTCATTGTACCTCTGTCCCATCTTGACGAATACGCGTTTCGCCGAATTTCCGTCAGCGACGAACACATAGCGGTCATTGGAGCCCGTCATCTTCAACACGGAAGTGTAAGGGACAACGAGTGTTTCAACCTTGTCGACAGACATACTGGTTGAGACATACATACCGGGACGAAGCTTGAGAGAAGGATTGTTTATCTTCAACTTGAGCTGGAAAGTATGTGTAGCCGGATCGATTGTGGGATACACTATTTCAACGGTGGCCGGGAAAACCTGGTCGGGATAGAGTTCCGACGTCACGTCAACGTTCATTCCCTTCCTGACATAGGGGAAATAGGCCTCGGAGACGGCTATCAGAGCCTTAAGCACGTTTATCTGATTGAGCACCAGAATAGGCTGTCCGCTGTAGAGCTCGCCATCCTCATAATTTTTCGCGGAAATCACACCTGCGAAGGGTGCCTTGACGTTGCTGTTCTTTTCAAGGAACTCGAGGCTTTCCACCGTCTGGTCATAATTCAGTTTTATCTGGTCATAGGCCTGCTGTGAGACAGCTCCCGTTTCACGGAGAGTTGACATACGCTGAAGTTCCACGGCGAGGTTTGCCGCAGTAAGTTTGGTCGTATTGAGCTGATTCTGGTCCATTTTGACCAGCATCTGTCCCTTGTTCACATTTGTGCCGACTTCCGTGTAGATATGCTCTATCCTTCCGGTAATCGAGGGGGCCACGTTCTGTGTAAGGTACCCCTGTAGAGTTGTGGAGAGTTCCACCGTACGGTCAACGGTTGTCCTGACAACCGCTGATGTTTCAACCTGCTGTATCAATTCGACAGCCTCTGTCTTTTCCTGTCCGGCACAACCTGCCAGAAGGAATGCCGGCAATGCAAAAAGTGAAAGTTTCGATATTCTCATTTTGATTATTTATTTGTTCAGAAGTTTTTCAAGTTCAAGTCTCGCCTCAAGCACTTCAAGCATAGACTGCACATAATTGCTCTGGGCGGTCACCAGACTGGTGTTGGCGTTTGTAACCTCAAGGCTGGAGGCGACGCCCTGTTCGAATTTTCTGGAAATATTGTCAAAAACACGCTGTGCGACTGACACGCTCTTCTGCTGGTCCTCGAACTTTTCGAGGTTTGAGCTCAGGTTGAAGAGCAGCTGCTTGTGCTGGAGATTGAGGGCAAGCTCGGTGTCGGCCATCGTGTTCAACTGCTTCTCGTACGCGAGTTTCGCATCCTTGACGGCAGCGGTGGTCTTTCCGAAAGTAAAAATGGGGATGCTCAGGTTTGCGCCTATCATATTAGGCGGGGTCATATTGAATGTCTGCTCATCCCGGAAATAGTGCTTTGCACTGTACTGATGATAGATGCTCAGTACGGGGCCGTTGCTCCATCCGGTAAGAGATATCTGCTTTCTGGCAAGTTCCGTACTTTGGGCAAGCAACTGATAGTCGTGGTTGCGTTCCAGAATGAACGTTTCAGCGAAAAGCGCATTTATCCTGTCCCTGTTGAACATACTCTCCAAAGCGTCCGTCAGAACGATTTCCACATCCTTGTCGACACAAAGAAGCATTCTGAGCGAATTGTAGGCAAGTTCAAGAGAGCGTTTGGTGCTGTTGATGCCACTCTCCATAGTGGCCACCTGAACCGCGAGCTGGTCCGCCTCGGTCTGCTCGGTCACTCCGACATCCACCGAAGTCTGGGTAATCCTGTACAGACTGGTCAGGCTCGCCAGATTTTTTTCAAGCAGGGAGATAGTCTCCTCCACGACAAGTGCGGAATAGTAAATCTGCTGCACCTGCGATTTGATATCCACTTCGGATTTTTCAAGGCTGATGTCAGCCATCTTCTTGGAAATGTCGGCTATCTGTATTCCGACAATGCTGGCGCCGCTGAAGCCTATGGAAGTCATCAGGCCGAACGTTGCAAACGGAGGCATGGATACGCTCATCCCCCCTATTTCCATCTTGTAACCGCAATAGTTGGAATAATCAACGGAACCCTTGACCTGAGGAAGCAGGCTTGCTATTGCCTGCCAGCGGCTCGCCTCGGCCTTGCGGATGTCGAGGGATGCATTCATCAGTGTCCGGTTGTGTTCCACGGCATACTCCTTGGCCTGCTCCAACGACAGGTTCAAGGTCGCTTTCTCCTGTGCCGTCCCAAAGATGGGAACCGTGAGCAGGATAGCGCAAACCGCACCTCTAAAGTGAATCTTCATTATGTGTACTTTTTTATTATACAAAAAATGCATTGAACAGAAAGGCAGAATGCAGCAAAAACCGAGCCACATAAGCCTGAAAAGCATTTTACTTCAAAAAAGAGCCGCTGATACTGTCCGCATATGTGGAGGATACGGGAATGGACACGACCCCTTCCACGCCGAAATCAGCATAGACACCTCCGTCCTTGTCCCGCCTTATCAGATTGACATTGTCAAAGTTGACTATAAACGAACGGTGACAGCGCCTGATGCTGTCCCCCATATTGTACGACAGAAGGGCCTTCAACGTCGACCTCAGAAGGAAATGTTCTACACGGCCCTTGTTCATATACCAGATGTTGACATAATTGTCGCAGGCCTCCACATAGAGGAAGTTCTCACGTTTGATGGAAAACCTTATCTCGCCCTTGTAATCGTAGAATGTCAGTGTCTCAGGGGTTTTCTCCTCGAGAGAGGCGAGCCTGAGTTCGTCCATAGCCTTCAATCTTCCGGAATAGTCCCTCAACACGATATAGAGAACAGATATCGTATATGGTATGACAATGACAAGAAAAGTATTCTTGATGGTATTGAGCAATATCGACCAGATGTGTTTTTCGGGATATGGGATATAAATGCAGGCCAGCCAGGCATATACGAGCGCCAGCAATATTATCTCTATGATTATCCACACGCCGAACCCCAGATATGTTATCATGTGCTTCGAGGCATAATGGTAAAGCACGTAACGGCTCACGGCGACCACCACCAGTCCAAGCATTATGAGAAGGCTGGAAATCAGGAAAATCGTAAACCCGTCCACCGTCGGATACAATTGGTCGACATTGAAAGGCCTGTATGCGTTGATGAAGACAAGAGCGAACACGGCCGTGAATACAAGCATCGAGATGACACCTGTCTTGTCCGTGAGATATGCCGGCAGTTTCCTCTTGAAAAATTCCATCACAAAGTACTGTAGTCTCTGCCGTATTGCAGTTGCTGTTCAAGGAAGTCGTCGCAATAGACAATCTTGTAATCCACCACTTCCCCACCCTTTACAACAGGGACTATGTCAGGATTGACAAATCCACGGTAAGGCTTCAAGTCAAGAGAAGCGTAGCGAGCCAGGACCTCCCGGTGCAGTTCCGGGTCGATATTGATGGCATACCTGCATACAATATCCTTTCCCGCCTCATAATCGCCTTCCGATTTGATACGCTGGATTTCAGCGAGCAGCTCCCCGAACAATCCGCGGAGAGCATCGAAATCATTGATGACGAAATAGGTCTTGCCGTCACGCACCCTCTTCTCAATCACATTTGCAGAGGCGCCGCGCTCAAAGCACCACTGGGCAATAAGCTGGCGGTTCTGCATATGTGCCTCCGTGTTCTGCTTGCCCGGCTCAATCCTGCTGAACTGAGTGAAAATGCCGTTCCTTATATATGACATATATTCCGCCTTGTACGCTTCGGGGCTGTCGAGCAGTCCGAGTTCGACAAGTTTCGGGTCGGCGAGATAATAGAGTGCGAACAAATCGGCGCGTGCCTCCTCCAGAGTTGAAGTGTATTCTTTCAAAGCATTCGAAGGAGTACCCTCGAGAAGCTGTCCGCTCCCGTGTCCGAGACATTCGTGAAGGTCAGTATGGAGATTGTCCGTAACAGTGCCGTACTTGCGGCAAAGGCTGATTTCATCCTCATCCCAGGCAAATTCCGTCAGGACACTCTTGGGCCGCTGCTCCGTCGCACACGCATAGGCATCGGTAATATTCGCTATCGTTACAGACTTGGAACCGTAGTCCTTCCTGATCCA
This sequence comes from Candidatus Cacconaster equifaecalis, assembly GCA_018064445.1. Lineage (GTDB taxonomy): Bacteria > Bacteroidota > Bacteroidia > Bacteroidales > UBA932 > Cacconaster > Cacconaster equifaecalis. The sequence goes on along the minus strand of JAGHVE010000093.1, from coordinate 3,609 downwards.
ATCCGCATTGGGAAGATTGATGCCTATCGCCGTTGCAGGATAATTGTCTCCCGCTATGACAGCAACGTTGATGACTTTTGCCGAGACCCCCTTCACCTCTTTCTTGCGGAATCGCGGATCAATTGGAGAGTGGTCCTCAAACCACTGGGCATTGCGGCTGATTGTTTCCGTCCGCCGCGAAGCCTTCCTGTCCCGGAAATTCACTATTCCTTCCCAGGAGGCCTTCCTTCCGAGAGGATCGTCGTAATCCTCGACAAAGCCGTTGACAAAATCGACGTCACTGTCCGTATCTCCGACCCAGGTGATATTATATCGGTCCCACATACGGAGGTCCCCCGTAGTGTAGTATTCGACCAGTTCCTCTATGTACTTCTTCTGAAGATCGTTTTCGGCGACCAGAGCCGCATCCTCCAGATGGCCCACTATCCTGGAGAGGGCCTCTCCATACAGTCCGCCAACCTTCCACACCTCTTCCTTGAGTGTATTCCCGTTCCGGACAACCTTGCTGTTCAGGCCATAGCTTATGGGGCAGGTGTCCTTCGGATTTACCATCTTTTCATAAAAGGCATTCACCTCCGCCGCCGTTATGCCGTCTTCATAGAAATTGACGGCCGAAGCGGAGACAATATCCTTTTCATCACCCTGATACTGCTTTGTGGCATACAGATCCGGATTAAAAATCAAGTCCAGAAGAGCCTCGTCATAACATCCTGTATCTTTCATCAAGGCGGCGAAATAATCCTCCGTACAGGATGGCATTATCTTGTCATTTGAGTAGTGATGATGAATTCCGTTGCTGAAAAAGACACGTTTCGAATAGGTGAGAAAGTTTTCCCAGTCTATCCCGGACCTCTCCCCCCTGTAATTTTCAAGGATATTTTCCAGAACGTGACGGATAGCAAGATTATATTTGAAATTCTGGTCCCACGTTATGTCCCTTCCCGATTTTGCGGCCTCGCTCAAATGGTAGACATACTCTTTCTGCCTGAGTGAAAGACTGTCCCATCCGGGAACCTGATATCTCAGAATCTCAATGTCGGCAAACTCATCTATTGAATACTCGAAGTCGGACTCCCCGGCCCGGGAAGTGCAGGCGATGCTCACCAACCCGACTCCTGCAGCTGCAAGCATTTTTTTCATTGAAAACATTTGGATGACACTTCTATTATCGCAACAAATATAGTTATTATTTCGTAAATTTGCGGTATGAAAGCTTGTTTGCGTCTGTTGGCCTGTTCCCTGTTTTTCGCCCTGACATTGTCCGGTTGCGAAGGTCTCTACCCGCCGGCCGAGAAGGACCGGCAGATGGTTCTGTGCTACTTCTCATCACACAACAACTCCCTTTCCGAATCCAGCCGCAACGTTCTGAATGACATAAGGAACGCGGCACTTCCCTCAGCCGATGACGACAGCAAGGTCCTGCTGGTCTATTATCATCTGGCGGATACCGTACCGGTTCTGGCCAGGATGAGCAGGGACGGCGACGGGAAACTGGTTGAAACCCGCCTGATGACATATCCGGGTAACGGAACCCTTTCAGTGAAATCTCTCTCCGCCGAGCAGTTGAAACAGGTATGGACCGATGCCCAGACTCTGTTCCCGTCCAGGAAACACAGTCTGTTCATCTCCTCGCACGGGTCAGGATACCTCCCCGCAGGATATCTCTCCGATCCGGAAAATATGATTGGACCGATGGAAGAGGACCCCTACCGGTTTCTGGTCAAGAGCGACGGCAGCACAAGGACGATAGGTCCCGATGACGATTTGGAGATAAACATACAGGACTTCGCTTCCGCCTTCGCCGGATATCATTTTGACGTGATAACATTGGACTGCTGTTATATGGGAGGAGTGGAGGTCGCATACGAGATGAAGGATATTTGCGACTATTTCGTAGCCGCTCCGACAGAAGTCATGAGCAAGGGAATAATCTGCGGGGAGATGATCATGCCGTCATTCTCGGCAAGCGCGGACTCCGTGGCGCGTTCGGTCTGCAACATATATATGAACCGCGTTAAGAATGACCCGGATTATTGTTCATCAGGTACGATTTCAGCCGTCAAAAGCTCAGAACTTGATGAACTGGCGACAATCTGTTCCGATATCTTCTCCCGGAGAAGAAGCGTTTTGGGACAGATTGATCCGAAAACCGTCCAGCCATATTTCCGAAACAGACAGCACTGGTTCTATGACTTTTCCGACCTCGTACGCAAGATATGCACAAATGAGGACGGGTCTCAGGACGAGGCGTATGCAAATTTCCGCACCGCAATGGACAAAGCCGCCGTATACAGGGGAACCACGCCCAAGTTTCTGGAAATCACCATCAACACCTACTCAGGGTTGAGCACTTATCTTCCCGATAGAAACTGTCCGAATCTCAACAATTACTACAAGACTCTGTCCTGGAACAAAAAAACCGGGTTTGTGATGTAACGGATTCCGGATACCTACAACAGGTGGGTCCTTATTATTGCAGCCCCTTTCGAAACGGCAAGTCTCTCCAGAGACTCAGTATCCCCTTCCGTGAAACGCTTTTGTGAAATCCCGACAAGCACGGGCCGTTGCATCACCGTCAGCCTGTCAAGATTTTCCAAAAGGGTCATATTGTCCCGATTCGATTTGGAGAAGCCGAAGCCGGGGTCGAGCACCCAGTTTTCCAGGCCTGCCTCACGAAACAGCAGGGACCGCTCCCTGAAAAAATCAAGTACCGATGTCGTCACGTCGTCATATCGGTACTCATCGTGCATCGTTTCGAAAGTTCCCTGAAGATGCATTGCCACATAGCGCAGGCCCAATCTGCCGACAAGCGGAATCATCGCATCATCCCATTGTCCTGCCGAAATGTCATTGACAGTGAAACGTCCGATTGTGCAATAAGCCCTGGTCACAATGGAGGCACGGAAAGTGTCGATGGAAAACGACACTCCCTGATAACGGACAGCCGCCGTTTCCAGAACGGGTTCAAGTCTCTCCCACTCCTTCTCCATTTCCACCGGAGACGCCCCGGGCCTGCTTGATACTGCACCTATGTCTATAATGTCGGCACCCTTTTCCAACAAGGCGTCCACCCTTCTGGCAAAAGCATCCTTCCCGTCAACTCTTGAAAGTTCAACTAACGAATCGTCAGTAACGTTGACGATTCCCATTATTTTCACCCCGTTCCACATATTCTTAAAAATGACTAACTTTGTCGGAACAAAAATAGCAAATTATGTTGATAGTCCTCGAGGGCCTCGACGGCTCCGGCAAGTCCACCCAGTTGAAAAAGACGACCGATTACATCGCAAGTCTGGGAAAAGATGTCGAATATCTCCATTTCCCGCGATATGCAGCACCTGTTTACGGCAATCTCATCAGCAGATTCCTGCGCGGGGAGTTCGGCTCCGTCAATCAGGTGCATCCCCAGCTTGTGGCGCTTCTTTTCGCCGAAGACAGGCACGGTGCTGCCCTACAGATAAAATCCTGGATTGATAAAGGCAAAGTCGTGGTTCTGGACCGGTACGTATATTCCAACATAGCGTTCCAATGTGCCAAACTGACAGACAGAAACGCCGCCGGCGCATTGAGAGAATGGATATCCGACACCGAATACCGGCAGTTCGGAAT
>JAGHVE010000035.1 GCA_018064445.1 Candidatus Cacconaster equifaecalis | reverse complement strand
CGTGTCACGTTGCAGTTCACGGTAAATACCGACGGTTCTGTCAGCAACGTCATCGTTCTCCGTGGTGTTGACGCATCCCTCGACAAGGAAGCTGTACGCATTGTTTCCCAGTCGCCCAAGTGGACGCCCGGCCGCCAGAGAGAGCGTCCGGTGAAGGTAACTTACACCTTCCCTGTAATTTTCAAACTTCAGTAAACCCTTTGAAAACAGATATTCAAGCATGGTGCATCCCAGTGCCATGCTTTTTTTGATTATGTACGAGACTATAGACACTCACATCTACACCGCTGCTTTCGTGGCTGTGATAAACCAGTCGCAGGACGAATCCCAGGTCAACGAATATCTTGATGAACTCCAGTTTCTTGCGCTGACAGCGGGAGTGGTGGGGGACAAGCGCTTCACCCAGAAACTCGACCACCCCAACTCACATACCTACATAGGCACCGGAAAACTTGAGGAAATCAATGCATACGTACGGGAAAATGAAATTGATTATCTGATATTTGACGATGAACTGTCCCCCTCCCAGATGCGCAACGTCGAGAAGACTCTGAACTGGAAAAGCGAACATCATTGCAGTGTCGTTGACAGAACCGGACTGATACTCGACATCTTCGCCGACAGAGCCCAGACAGCATACGCCAAGACACAGGTGGAACTTGCACAGTATCAATACCTCTACCCGCGTCTGACAGGAATGTGGACACACCTTGAAAGACAGAGGGGAGGCAAGGGCGGACTCAATATGAGAGGCCCCGGTGAAAGCCAGCTTGAGACGGACCGCCGCATAGTACTTGACAAAATAACGAGACTGAAGGAGCAATTGGCAAAAATAGACAGGCAGATGGCTTCCCAGCGGTCGAATCGCGGCGGGATGACGAGAATCGCCCTGGTCGGATACACCAACGTCGGCAAATCGACAATAATGAACCTGCTTGCAAAAAGCGACGTATTCGCGGAAAACAAACTGTTCGCCACCCTTGACACCACAGTCCGCAAGGTAGTGATAGAGAACAAGCCTTTCCTCCTGAGCGACACCGTAGGCTTCATCCGCAAGCTCCCGACACAACTCATAGAATCCTTCAAAAGCACCCTTGACGAGGTCAGGGAGGCGGATATCCTCCTCCACGTGGTTGACATATCCCACCCCAACTTCGAGGACCAGATTGCGACAGTGAACAGGACCCTGCAGGAAATAGGCGCGGCGGACAAGCCTGTCTTTATGATATTCAACAAGGTGGATGCCTACACCTACGAACCCTTCGATGAATATTCCCTTGACCTGAAGACCCAGCGGAATTATACCTTGGAAGAACTGAAAAGTTCCTGGTTTTCAAAGCAGAACACACCCTGCATATTCATCTCTGCCAAGGAAAGGCTCGGCATTGACGAACTCAGGCAGGAACTTTTCAAACTGCTTTAGAAGGTCAGCACCCGCAGAAGAGGTCAATCGCCGCAACGGTGGCGGGAGTATCCTCGATGAACGGATTGTGTCCGCAATTCGGTATCAGGCAATAAGTCACCTTCGGGAAAAGAGTTTTCATCTCCGTCACTCTCTCCAGTGACAGGAAATTGTCGTGGTCACCGTGGATAAGAATGACGGGGCAGGGGGGATTCTGAAGAACCCCGCGCAGATCCGGTCTGCATTTGATTCCACGTATCGACGCCACAATCCCTTCGGGGTCGTGCATTTCGCAGAGTTCGACCGTTTCCCTGATTTTCTCGTCGCATTTCCGCAGATTGTCCTGACAGTACATTTTGGGAATGGATGCCTCGGCCAGAAGTGGCAGTTTGCCCGACAGCACCACATTGATCTCCCGGTCCCTGTTCTGGGCCACCTCAGGGGCGTCGGGGTAGGGGTGAGAGCACAGAAGCAGAGCTTTCGAGAACCTTTCCGGGCACTCCTTGATACATTCAAGAGTGATATACCCTCCCATTGAATGACCGGCAATCAGCGCGGATTCGACTTCCAGTTTGTCAAGGACCCCGCAGATTACGGGAACGTCGAATTCAACGCTGTTGACACTCACTCCGTCTTCTCCCGCAGGAGCGCTGTCTGTCAGGCCGTGCCCCGGAAGATCCAGGACAATCACTCTGTATTTCCCCTTCAAAGAAGCGACAAGCTCGTTGAAGATATACATTGTCTCAAGATAACCGTGCAGCAGAACCATTGCAGGAGCCTCTGCCGGTGTCCCTTCGTCCTTAGTATCCCAGATGTGAACGGAGATACCGTTTGATATGATGAAAGATTCCATAGTCACAAAGATAACAAGAATCTGCTTTGAAATGGTTCACGAAAATTATTATAACTTATTTTTCGATGGATTTTTTGATAATTTTCAGCCGCAATGGGGTTCCATTGGGGATGAAAATTATCGGAAAATACGCGGAAAAGAAGCATAAGAATTGAAGTTAATTATTTCAAAGCAGATTCTTAATTGGATATATTGTTGAAAATTCCGAAATTTGCGGAATTGGAAACAAATCAACATCAATCATAATATGACAGAACTCGTATCAAAAATTCCTGAAGGGCCGATTGAACAGAAATGGACCAACCACAAGGCCGCCATCAAGGTGGTAAGCCCTGCCAACAAGCGTAAAATGGAAATTATCGTCATTGGCACAGGTCTTGGCGGAGCATCCGCAGCAGCTTCTCTCGGTGAACTTGGTTACAATGTCAAGGTATTCTGCATCAGCGACTCTCCCCGCCGCGCACATTCAATCGCCGCACAGGGAGGTATCAACGCCGCAAAGAACTACCAGAACGACAACGACTCCATCTACCGTCTGTTCTATGATACCATCAAGGGAGGAGACTACCGCAGCCGCGAAGCCAACGTGTACCGCCTTGCAGAGGTATCCAACAACATTATCGACCAGTGTGTCGCACAGGGTGTTCCCTTTGCACGCGATTACGGCGGATTGCTCGACAACCGCTCTTTCGGAGGGGCGCAGGTGTCCCGTACGTTCTATGCACGCGGCCAGACCGGACAGCAGCTCCTTCTCGGAGCATACGCGGCATTGAACCGTCAGGTAGCCAAGGGTTCCGTCAAATCATACCCGCGTCACGAAATGCTTGACCTCGTCCTGATTAACGGCGAAGCCAAGGGAATCATTGCACGCAACCTGACTAACGGCAAGATCGAACGCTTCGGCGCCCACGCAGTTGTCATTGCATCAGGCGGATACGGAAACACATATTTCCTCTCCACCAATGCGATGAATTCCAACGGCTCGGCCGCCTGGCAGTGCTACAAGAAAGGCGCTTTCTTCGCAAACCCCTGCTTTGCACAGATTCACCCGACCTGTATCCCCATCCACGGAGACCAGCAGAGCAAACTCACCCTTATGAGCGAATCCCTCAGAAATGACGGACGTATCTGGGTACCCAAGAAAATTGAGGATGCCAAGAAACTGCAGGAAGGCAAAATCAAAGGTTCTGACATTCCTGACGAGGACCGTGACTTCTACCTCGAGCGCCGTTACCCCGCATTCGGTAACCTCGTTCCCCGTGACGTCGCCTCACGTGCCGCCAAGGAGCGCTGTGACGCCGGATTCGGTGTAAACAATACTGGAAAGGCAGTCTTCCTCGACTTCAAATATGCATTCGAACGTCTTGGCCGTGAAGTGGTTGACGCCCGCTACGGCAACCTCTTCGATATGTACAAGGAAATCACCGACGTTGACCCCCACGAGGAGCCTATGATGATATATCCCGCCATCCACTACACGATGGGAGGTCTCTGGGTTGACTACAACCTTATGACCACAATCCCCGGACTGTATGCAATCGGCGAGGCCAACTTCTCGGACCACGGTGGAAACCGTCTTGGCGCTTCCGCTCTGATGCAGGGTCTGGCCGACGGATACTTCATCCTTCCCTATACAATCGGCGACTACCTGGCCAGCAGATTCAAGGAGCCCAAGACTGATATCAACGCTCCCGAATTCGAGGCCGCACAGAAAGCCGTGGAGGAAAAAATTGCCAAACTGATGTCAATCAAGGGAAAACGTACCCCCGACTCAATCCACAAGGAACTCGGACACATTATGTGGGAATATGTCGGAATGGCCCGCAATGAAAAAGGACTTAAGAAAGCCATCGAACTCATCCAGGCTCTCAGGGAGGAATTCTGGAGCAATGTCTATGTTGCAGGTGAGAAGGAAGTGTTCAACCAGGAACTTGAAAAGGCTCTGAGAGTGGCCGATTTCCTTGAAATAGGTGAACTTATGGCTCGCGACGCTCTCAACAGAAGCGAATCCTGCGGAGGTCACTTCCGTGAGGAGATGCAGACGGAAGAGGGTGAAACACTGCGTGATGACAAGAATTTCATGTATGTTTCCGCCTGGGAATATGACAAGGACAATGAGCCTAAACTCCACAAGGAACCTCTCAAGTTTGAATTCGCTCACGTAGCGACACGCAACTACAAGGACTAATCCAAGTATAATAAAGAAAAAAATACAATACAATGAATTTTACCCTTAAAGTATGGCGTCAGAGAGATGCCAAGAGTCAAGGACACTTTGAGACCTATAAAGTGGAAAACATCTCTGAAGGGACATCTTTCCTCGAAATGATGGACATTCTCAACGAGCAGCTTGCTTCCGAGCAGATTGATCCGGTTGCTTTCGACAAGGGATGCAAGGAGAAACACAGCGGTCCCGTCAGCTTTAACCACGATTGCCGCGAAGGTATCTGCGGAGCCTGCAGCCTCTATATCAACGGCCGTGCACACGGTCCCGAGAGCGGAGTGACCACCTGCCAGCTCTATATGCGCAAATTCAAGGATGGTTCCACAATCACCATCGAACCGTGGAGAAGCCGCGGATTCCCTGTAATCAAGGACCTTGTGGTTGACCGTGGGGCATATGACAAAATTCTCCAGGCAGGAGGTTACGTAAGCGTAAACACCGGTGGAGTTCCCGATGCGAATGCAATCCCTGTTCCCAAGAAGAATGCCGATGAAAGTATGGATGCTGCTGCCTGTGTAGGTTGCGGTGCCTGTGCGGCGACTTGCAAGAACGGTTCTGCAATGCTCTTCGTGGCCGCCCGCGTAAGTTCTCTTGCACTGCTTCCTCAGGGAAAAGTTGAAGGAGCACGCAGGGCGAAGGCTATGGTTGCCAAGATGGATGAACTCGGATTCGGTGCCTGCACCAACACCCGCGCCTGCGAAATGGAGTGTCCGAAGCACATATCAGTCAGCCACATAGCCCGCTTGAACAGAGAATTCCTCTGCGCCAAATTCAAGGACTGATCACAGTTCTCAAAGTCTTTTAAATAAGACGAAGGTATTCACTGTAAGGTGACTTTGGCTCCCGAAGAGGGAGGGGACCCACGTCAGTGGGGGGAATCACCTTACAGTAAATACCTTTGGTTTTATATTATTAAGAGTTATATATACTGCCTTCAGGAACCTAATCACCCGCGCTTAATAGCGGGAGGGGCCCAGCGCAGCTGGGAGGGTGAGCGAAGCGAAGTTCCTGAAGGTAGTATATATAACTCTTGTTGATAACAACATACATTCCCTGTTGATATCTTCTTCATATTCTATCATAAAATAATCGTTTTCAACATCCCTTAAAATTACTCTTCAAAATTGAAAATCTTGTTCTCTTCATTTTTCCTACACTTTTATCAACACAACTTTATCAACACCTCAATTTCCATACTTTTCAACATACCTATTCCCATACCGCTCCAAACCTGTTTTTCTGTTTATATCGTGTTTATATTTCTATTGATATCTTTCTCAAATCATTTTATCAACATTTCAACAGCAATTATAAATAGAAGGAATTTTTAAATATCTATAACATTATATTTATTATTTTTGTGGAGATATGACTGACACTTTCAATCCGCACACGGAACCTTCAATAAAAGAATCCGAATTCGACAAGGCCATAAGACCCAAGAATTTCGAAGACTTTTCAGGTCAGGACAAAGTCCTTGACAACCTGAGAGTTTTTGTGAAGGCGGCATTGCTCAGAGGTGAATCTCTCGACCACATACTCTTTCACGGCCCTCCCGGTTTGGGAAAAACCACCCTTGCTCACATAGTCGCCTCCGAACTTGGTGTCAACCTCAAGATAACTTCCGGTCCTGTCCTTGACAAACCGGGTGACCTTGCGGGCCTTCTCACCTCTCTCGAAAGCGGTGACGTTCTCTTCATAGACGAAATACACCGTTTGAGTCCCGTTGTGGAGGAATATCTCTATTCCGCTATGGAGGACTATACAATCGACATAATGATAGACAAAGGTCCCGGTGCCAGAAGCGTGCAGATAGATCTCAATCCCTTCACCCTGATAGGAGCAACGACCAGAAGCGGACTTCTGACCTCTCCTCTCAGGGCGAGATTCGGCATACAATGTCATCTTGAATACTATGATGCCGACGTTCTGTTCAACATCATAAAAAGAAGTGCATCCATTCTCGGAATAAAGATAGAAGATGACGCAGCTATGGAAATTTCCCTGCGAAGCCGTGGAACACCCCGAATAGCCAACTCCCTTCTCAGGAGAGTGAGAGACTTCGCGCAGGTCAAGGGCAACGGCAGTATCAACCTTGAAATCACCAGATACTCTCTCAATGCCCTCAACATTGACAAGAGAGGTTTGGATGCAATAGACAACAAGATACTCCATACAATAATAGAAAAATTCAACGGAGGCCCGGTAGGTGCCGGTACCATTGCCACGGCGATAAGCGAAGATACAGGTACTCTCGAGGAAGTTTATGAACCTTTCCTCATAAAAGAGGGATTCCTCAGCCGCACCCCTCGTGGAAGAGTCGCTACAGACTTGGCCTATACCCATTTGAATCTCAAGAGAACAGACGACAGCACCCTGTTCTAATAAGCTATGATACTATCTGCTGAGGCGATAAGGATTGGAAGGACGATAAAGGACAACAGATTATATCTTCTGTTGACGGACACAAAGAAAGAGGCATATTACCTTGCATCGGACCTTGACAATTTCTTTTCAGAAGATTCCCTCTACCTTTTTCCGGAGACAAGTGAAAAGAGTGAATATAAGAAGGCAACTGCCCAGCTTCAGCGTACGGCCACTCTGGCGGCAATTTCATCATATACTGGAAGCAAACCGGTACTGATAGTCACATATACCGGGGCAATTGAAGAGAAAGTATTGAAATACAATGAGATAAAATCTTCGATACTCGCTCTTTCAAAAGGTCAGAAAATCACTCACGACCAGATAGGCTCCATACTTCAGTCAAACAAATTCGTGAAAGCTGATTTCGTGACGGTTCCGGGTGAATATGCCTTAAGGGGCAGTATTGTCGATATATATTCCTTTGCCGATGAAAATCCTTTCAGAATAGATTTTTTCGGCAATGAAATAGATTCCATCAGAACATTTGACGTCAATACCCAGCTCTCGATAGAAGAGTTGGATAAGGTGTCTGTATATCCTGACCTTGACACCAACCATTCCCAGTCTGATTATGTTCCATTCAGGGAACTATTGCCTGAAGATACGGTAATAAAAGATTACAGGCTTGTTTCAGGTAAAGAGGGTAGGGAAGATCTCAATGTGAGTCCGCAACCCGTATTCGGAAAGAATTTCGAACTCCTTGCGAAAGATATAGCGGAAAAGACAATGGACGGCTATAAAGTGAAGATACTTTCGCCCAATGATGCCCAGCGCCGCCGTCTCTCTGAAATACTCCGTCAGTATCCCCTTGCAAGAATGCCGGAATTCGTGAATATGTCCCTTCACGAGGGATATGTGGACCATACGGAAAAAATCTGCTATTACACTGACCATCAGATTTTTGAGAGATACCATAAAATAAAGGTGAACCGTCAGGTGGAACGCAGCGAGCAAATGACGGTATCCCAGCTCAATGCCCTGCAGATAGGGGACTATGTGGTCCATATAGACCACGGGGTGGGGCAGTACGGAGGTCTGGTCAAGACCAATATGCAGGGCCGTACCCAGGAAGCGGTCAAAATAGTCTACAAGGACGGTGACGTTATTTTCGTTTCGATTCATTCCCTGCACAGGATAGCGCGCTACAAGTCGAAGGACGGCATTCCTCCCAAGATATACAAGCTGGGCTCCAAGGTTTGGGACAACCTGAAACAGAACGTAAAGTCCAAGGTCAAGGACATAGCGAAGGATCTCATCAAATTATATGCGGAAAGGCAGCAGTCGGAAGGCTTTGCATTCTCCCCCGACAGCTATCTCCAGCAGGAATTGGAATCGTCTTTCCTCTTTGAGGACACCCCCGACCAGACCAAGGCCACGGAGGCTGTGAAGGCCGATATGGAGAGCGACCACCCTATGGACCGACTCATCTGCGGGGATGTTGGGTTCGGAAAGACGGAAATCGCGGTCAGAGCCGCATTCAAGGCAGTGACCGATTCCAAGCAGGTTGCAGTGCTTGTTCCGACGACAATCCTTGCATTGCAGCACTATCAGACCTTCAGCGAGAGGCTGAAGAATTTCCCGTGCAGAGTGGAATATATTTCGCGTCTCCGTACAGCAAAGGAAATCAAGCAGATAGAACAGGACCTTGCAGACGGGAAGATAGACATTCTGATAGGCACTCACAAAATACTCGGAAAGACGGTGAAATTCCGCGACCTCGGTCTGCTTATCATTGACGAGGAACAGAAGTTCGGGGTTCAGGCAAAGGAGAAGATTCGTATCATCAAGAACAGTATAGACACTCTGACCCTTACGGCGACCCCTATCCCCAGAACATTGCAGTTCAGTCTTTTGGGTGCAAGGGATATGTCTGTCATACAAACTCCCCCTCCCAACAGGCTGCCGGTCGCCACGGAAATAATCACTTTCGACAAGGAATATATAGCCGAAATAATCCAGAGGGAGATTGAGAGGGGAGGGCAGGTCTATTTCGTGCACAACCGCATAGAAGATATTTCGAAGATAGAGAACATATTGCATCAGATATGCCCTCAGGCGGAGATTTGCACTGCCCACGGGCAGATGGACCCTCAGGTTCTGGAAAAGAAGATACTCGATTTCATAGCGGGTGACTACGACATACTGCTTTCCACCACCATTGTTGAGAACGGAATAGACATTCCCAATGCCAACACGATGATAATCAATAATGCCCAGAGGTTCGGACTGGGAGACCTGCATCAGCTGCGGGGCAGGGTGGGACGCAGCAATATGAAGGCCTTCTGCTATCTGGTCGTGCCTGATCCGGCGGCGCTTACTGAAGATGCCCGCAGGCGTGTCAAGGCACTTGAGGCATTTTCCGACCTTGGAAGCGGATTCAGTATTGCAATGCAGGATCTCGACATACGGGGAGCCGGCAATCTGCTCGGTGCCCAGCAGAGCGGCTTTATGGCGGAGATGGGATTCGAGACATATATGCGGATTCTCAAGGAGGCGATGCAGGAAATTAACGAAAAACAGGCTCCGCAGGTGGGCAGTGAGCCGTTTGTCGACACTTTCGTGGAGACGGATCTCGAAATATTGATTCCGGACAGCTACGTAAATGTCCCTTCCGAGAAAATAAGACTCTATCGGGAACTTGACGCCATAACTTCTGAGGAACAGATAAGGACTTTCATCGCCCGCATAGCCGACCGTTTCGGTTCTCCGGTACCGGTTCCCGTGCTCGAACTTGTGGACATAGTCCGTCTCAGGCTTGCTGCAGGACGCTTGGGAATAAAGCGTATAGTATTGAAAAACAACGCTATGCTTGCCTATTTCATAGAGGACAGGAACTCCTGGTTCTTCAAGTCGGAACTCTTCGGGTCATTACTTCAGCAGATTTCGACGCTCAGGATATTCAACCTTTGCGAATCATCGGGCAAACTCTATCTCAAGGCGAAGGATATAACCTCTGTTTCAAAGGCTTTGACGGCGTTGAACCGCTTTTTGGTATAATTGTTGAATTTTTAATAACTTTGCAGTTTGTCCGACAGATTTGGAAATGATGAAAAGGGTGAAAGGATTCAAGTTTTTGGCCGTTGCCGCCGCAATTCTTTGTTTTGCGGGCGAAGTGTCGGCTCAGGATGGAGATGCGGCAAACAGCAGCACCCCCTATTCCCTTTTCGGTTTCGGAGACATCCTCAGGCAGGGAACTTCCTACAACCTTGCGATGGGTGGTGCCGGGATTGCCGACAGGAGTGTACGGACAATCAACCTGCTCAATCCTGCCGCTGTGACGGCGCGTGAGCAGAAGGCATTTATGTTCGACATAGGTCTCGAAAACCGCAACACCATCTACAGAAGCGATTCCGGCAAGTCGGCGAGCAATACCTTCAACATCCATCATATAGTTGCCTCGCTCCCGATTTACAAACATTCCGCTTTCAAGCTGGGAATCCAGCCCTACAGCAGCGTCAACTACAATTTCCAGGCGAGGGAGTCCGATGATGAACTGATAGCCGAAGTGGGTGATATCAACTACAAGCGTATCGGTGAAGGATCTCTTTATCAGGCATTTGTCGGGGCAGGTGTCACTCTTTGGGACAGACTCAGTCTGGGAGTTGACGGGCAGTGGTATTTCGGCAATATCGAAAGATACAGCATTGCCACCTTCAACACGGACGCTTCGTATCGTTCACTCACTACCGGATGGAGTTACGTTATGAGCGGATTCGGAGCCAAGTTCGGACTCCAATACGAGCAACCCCTCGGAAAGGCGGCATCCATCAGAGCCGGAGCGACATACAGTCTTGGCACCGACATCAAGGGCTACCGCACAAGATATGCCTTCGGGGTGAGCACCAACGCTACGGATACGATACGTTACGACCAGGGAAACATCAACGGTTACAGGATACCTGCTGAAATAGGATTGGCTCTCAGCTTTTCGGCGAAGGACACATGGACTGTCAACGTCGACTATACGATGCAGGATTGGACGGGCATCGGATTCGAAGGCTCTCCCGGAGTCGACTTCTTTGCAACGAAGGCCTCGTCCATCAGGGCAGGCCTCGAATATACGCCCAACAGATACGACATCCGTTACTATTTCCGCAGGGTTTCATACCGTGCCGGTTTCTATCACGAAAAGACATACGTCAACGTAATGGGCCATCAGGTTGCCGCCACCGGTATCACTTTCGGTATGAGTTTCCCCGTGTTCCGTTACTACAACGCGATTTCATTCGGACTCGACATCGGGCAGCGCGGAACGATGCAGGACAATATGATAAGGGAGAGATACGTCCTCTTCAACCTCTCCTTCGACCTCTTCGACATCTGGTTCATCAAGAACCTGTATCAATAAAAAATTTGTTATATTTGCACAATTTGAAACGAAAAACGATATGAAAAAGACAGCAGTATTAATCCTCGCAATGATTGTCACCCTTCCCGTAATGGCACAGGGCCGTTTCGGTAAAGACAGCGCCGAATGTGTAAAGTATCTTTCTTACTATCAGGAGTATGTAAAGCAGAAGAATTATGATGCCGCCGCTCCTTCCTGGAGGCAGGCGATGTCCCTCTGCCCTCCTACGGCAAGCCAGAACCTTTTCACACACGGCCAGACCATCATCAGCCGTGAAATCAAGGCCAACGCCAAGGATCCCAAGAGGGTGAAGGAATTGATAGACACCCTTCTTCTGCTGTCCGACATCCGTGCTGAAAACTATCCCAAGAATGCCGCAAGAAGTCTCGACAACAAGGCCCTTAATGTAATCAACTATTTTGCAAAGGATTACAACCGCCTTTACACTGAACTGACTGCAATCATCGAAAAGATTGGCCCCGAGGCCAGCCCCGCAGTCTTTGTGAAACAGATGCAGGCTGCAGTCGACGTTTACAAGAACGGCGGAATGTCTGCCGATGCCCTGATGGAGAACTACACCAAAGTTCTCTCCGTCATCGACGACAAGATTGCAAAAGAGCAGAACTCCCCCAAACTCGGAGAAGTTGTCGGAGCAAAACAGGATTTTGAGACGGTCTTTGCCGACAGCGGAGTGGCTTCCTGCGAAAACCTCGTGACACTGTTCACTCCCCGTTATGAGGCCACCCCCAATGACGAGGCTGTTCTGACTGCAATAGTGAAGATGCTTACAAAGAGTGACTGCGTGGACACCGAACTCTTCCTCAAGTCAGTGGAGAGTTTGAATGCCATCAATCCTACGGCAACTTCAACACACGCCCTTTACAAGCTTTATGCTTCCCACGATGAGAATACAAAGGCCGCCGAGGCTCTGGAACAGTCCATATCGTTGATTGACCCTTCCGATACCCAGACAAGAGTTGAATATACCTTCGAACTTGCGACCTTCTATTTCAAGAAATGCGGAAAATCCGCCGCAGCAGTGGCAAAAGCCAAGGAAGTTGCTGAGATGAGCGAGGCTTACAAAGGCAAGGCATATCTTCTTATCGCAACCGTATGGGGAAGCCAGAAGTGCGGTGGTGACGAGATTTCAAGCCGTGCCCAGTTCTGGGTAGCCTGCGACTATGCAGCCAAGGCAAAGGCCGCTGACGCGACTCTCGAAGAGGAGGCCAACAACCTGTCGGCCCAGTATCGCAAATATTTCCCTCAGCAGGCCGACGCCTTTATGTATGACGTGATTGACGGCAATGCATACACCGTTTCCTGCAACGGAATGACGGAACGTACGACTGTCCGTACTGCCAAGTAGAACCTGTTTTGAAACGGTTTGACAAAATATCGGCTATAGCCGCCACTTGTCTGGCGGCTATTGTTCTCTTCCAGGGTTGCTCCCCGAAGGAGGAGGAACCGATTGACTTTTCCGTGACTCCGGTTCAGACGGTCGATTCGATGGTCGTCCTGCGTGCCGACAACGGCAATGCCTCGATGAGGATGACCGCTCCGCTTATGGAGAGATATGCTTACAGGGCGGACAGCGTAGATGTCTCTTTCGAACTGTATAAGGGAGGATTCAATGTCTATGCCTATACCGCGGACGGGGAGTTGGAGACGACCATAGTGGCGCAGGAAGCCCGGCACAACACTGCATCCGATGCGGAAAGCTGGTGTGCATACGGTGACGTGGTCATCATCAATCATCTTGAAGGTCAGAAGATTGAGACGGATACTCTCTATTGGAACAGGGAGGAGCAGTCCATCTATACCGACTGTTATGTCAAGTTGACCTCCTACAGCGGAATGATGCAGGGTTACGGGATGACTTCGGACGAGCGCGCCCGCAATTCAATAATCCTCAAACCCTTTGATTCTTATTCCGTTGCCCGTGATTCCGGGGATGTTTATGTCGATACTGTCAATATTTTGGGTCCGAGACGCTGATTAACTGCAACTTTGTGCATATTTTACAAGATTTTTGTGTATCTTCGCGTCCTATTACGAAAATTAACCAATAAAAACTTAACATAAAATGGCGGTACTTGAAAAGATCCGTGTGAAATTCGGGATTTTGATATCAATCCTCATCGCTGTGGCTCTGCTCTCATTCATACTTGACCCGCAGACCCTCAGTTCAGCTTCAAGAATGTTCTCTTCTGACAATCAGGTGGGAAAGATGGATGGTAAGTCCGTCTCCTATCAGGATTTCTATGAGGAGTACGACAAATATACCAAATTGGCAGAGATGCTCGGTCAGGGCGCAAACAGCGAGGAGGCACAGTCCCAGCTTCGCGATGCGGCCTGGCAGTCCATTTTCGACCAGCAGGTGTTCATCCCTCAGGCGGAGAAGGCCGGCATTTTCGTCTCAGACGCTGAAATGTATGATTTGACGCAAGGGTCGCAGGTTTCCCCTGTCCTTGCACAGCAGCAGCCTTTCCTTAACGAAAACGGAACCTTCAGCCGTGAGGCTTTCGTCAATTTCGTGCAGTCGATAGACGCTGACGAAACGGGAGCTTCCGCTCAGTACTACGATTTCCTCGAGGATGAGGTCTACCGTACTCAGCTCTACACCAAGTACGGTTCACTCATTTCCGGCAGTGCGCTTCAGAGTGATCTTGAGAAGAGCCGTCTTGTAGAGGAAGGCAACACGACGGCCGACATCGACTATATTCTCGTCTCTACAGGTTTCACCCCTGACACCTCAAAGAACGTTTCAGGTGAGCAGATTAAGAAATATTACAATGAGCACAAGCACCTGCTCAAGCAGCCCGCAAGCCGTGACATAGAGTACGTTATGTGGGAAGTTGTTCCTTCTGCAGAGGATGTCAGCGCTACCCGTGAGGAATTCGACGCTCTCTATGAGCAGTTCAAGACCGCGGAGAACCTCCGCAATTTTGTCACCCTGAACTCCGACAGCAAGTTCAACAGCTACTATTTCACACTTTCCCAGATTGAAGGTGTCCCTGAATTTGTGGATCTTGTTGAAGGCAAAGTTTCCGGTGTCAGCGAAGTTCACGTTGAGGAAAACAGCTTTATGGCAGCCAGAATCGTGGATACCAAGGTTATGCCCGATTCCCTGCATCTTTTCTATGCAGTTTATCCTCTGGCCGAGACTGCAAAGGCCGATTCTCTCGCAGGTGTGGCCAAAAAGTCAGGTATGACCTCCGAATTCAAGGAGATTGGCTGGTTCACCCAGGAAGTTATGCAGCAGGCCCGCCTTGAGGATTTTGCGCCTCTCTTCACAACAGATGAGAAAGTTTCCGTCATAAGGAGTGCCAATGCCCAGGCCAACTTTGTCGTCTACGTTTCCGAGAAGACCAAGCCTGTCAAGAAGTTCCAGCTGGCAACCCTTCTCAAGAACGTTCTTGCATCTGATGCAACTTATCGTGATTTCCAGATGAAAGCCGCTTCTCTGGCTGACGCAAGTGATGGTGACTACAAGAAATTCTCTCAGATTGTATCTCAGGAGAATCTGCCTGTAATCCCTATGACCCGTGTTCTTGAAAGCACACGCCGCGTCGGACAGGCCGAGAATGCCCGCGAACTTGTCCGTTGGATTTTCGAGAAGAAGACGAAAGTCGGGACCGTTTCAGACGTGATAACTGTTGACAATAAATATTATTTTGTTGCGGCGGTAACGGCAGTCCATAAGGAAGGAATTTCTTCAGTTAGCGAAGTTTCCCAGCAGATTGCATCTATTTTGAGTGTTCAGAACCAGTTGGATGAGAAATTGAAGGAACTCTCTCCCAAGGCTGCACAGGCAACTTCTCTTGAGACTTTGGCCGAAGAATTGGGGACGACCGTCAGTCACGCCAATGGTATATCGTTCGCGTCACTTTCTCAGGCTGCCGTGGAACCGGCTCTTGTTGGAGCCGCATCTGCTGCCGAGGAGGGAAAGATAGGCATTGTCAAGGGACAGATAGGCGTTTATATATATAAGGTATCGAATCGACAGAAGGGTTCGTTCTATTCCGAGTCTGATGCAGCCACGGCGGCGAAGCGTTCTGCGCAGTATCAGAGCAGCATTGCAACCCGTGTAATAACCGATAAAGCCGATGTCAAGGACCATAGATCACGATTTTTTTAACAATTTATCAACATTTGTTTGAAAAAAATCGCCAAAAATTTTGACGATAAGAAATTATTGTCTAATTTTGAGTCGATAAAATGTATCAATGTGTACAGGATATTAATGTTTAACCAATACAAATAAACACTTAACAATTTTTTTTATGAAAAAGATTATTTATTCA
>JAGHVE010000054.1 GCA_018064445.1 Candidatus Cacconaster equifaecalis | reverse complement strand
AGGCGTCCGGAGAAATTGGCCTCTCCGCAGAGGAGATTCGCAAGGGCGTCTCCACCGTAGTTACCGGGAAGGAATGTCTGCACAACGGCTGAAGCGAGGGGCACAATACCTTCGACAAGGCGGGGCCGGCCTTCGTTGAGTACCAGAATGACGGGCTTTCCTGTGGCGGCCAGGGATTCGACCATTGCCGTCTGGTTGGCTGACAGATTGAGGTCATCGATGTTTCCCGGAGTCTCAGTGTAGGAATTCTCTCCTACGAATGCAATCAGCACGTCTGCCCGGGCAATCTTGTCTGCAGTGGAACCGCCTTCCGCGACAGCGGGTTCGGGAATCTGTTCGTCTTTCCGGAAATCATATCTGTCATAGCGCACCATTTCGCTGAATTCCACGTTCTGTTTCCCGAATTTTTCCTCAAGCGCTTCACGGAAGCTGTGATAGCGTCCTATCTGTCTGGCAATCAAATCTGTTCTGTCGCCCTGCCAGGTATATGACCAACCGCCGTTCATAGAACGGAAGTTGTCGGCATTCGGTCCGCATACGAATATTCTGGTGCCGGGCTTCAGAGGGAGAATGTCTTTGTCGTTCTTGAGAAGGACCATACACTCTTCAGCCATCTTCACGGCCTCACGCGCAAAGCTTTCGGAACCGAAATCCTTGTACATTGACTTGAGGTCGCCGGAAGGGATGTCCCAGGTGGCGCGGTCCATCAGGCCTACACGAATCTTGAGCCTGAGTATGCGCCGAACGGCATCGTCAATTCTGGACATCGGAACGCGGCCTTCATTTACAAGTTCGGTCAGCAGGTCGCAGAAATCGGTGGAGTAGGGGTCCATAGTCATATCGATTCCGGCGTTGATGGCAAGGGCGATGGCGCCCTTCTTGTCCGCTGCGACGTGGTCGCGTCTCCACAGGTTGTCGATGTCAGCCCAGTCGGTGACAATCATTCCGTCCCAGTCCAGACCTTCTTTCAGCCATTCCGTGAGAAGCGTATGGTTCGCGTGGAACGGTATGCCCCCGTTGTTTGAGGAATTGACCATCACACTCAACGCTCCGGCTTCGCAGCTGGCCTTGAACGGCTGGAAGTACTTTTCCAGCATATCGCGGTATGGGATGTTCGAAGGTGTCCTGTCCTTGCCGCTTACAGCAGCTCCATAAGCCATATAGTGCTTCAGACAGGCGGCAGTGTTGTACATTCCGATGTGGTTCGGGTCATCTCCCTGAAGTCCCTTGGTGAGTTCTGCTCCCATAACGGAATTGACGAGCACGTCCTCTCCGAAACTTTCCCACATACGGGGCCACAGGGGAGAGCGGGAAATGTCCATTACCGGGGAATAGACCCAGGGAATCAGGCAGGCCCTGCTTTCGTAGGCGGTTATCTGGCCGATTCTGAAGGGAATCTCAGGGTTGAATGAGGCGCCCTGTCCGATCTCCTGGGGGAAGAGGGTGGCGCCCCAGGTATAGTTTGCCCCGTGTATCTGGTCAACCCCGTAGATTTGGGTAACACCGCATTGGGCATAGGAAGCATCGTTCAGGGCACGTATGATATCCGCCCATACCTCGGGTGTCTGCGCAAGACCTTCCGGAACATTGAGGATTGAGCCCACCTTGTATTTTCCGAAGACTGTGTTGACAGCCTCCGCGGACAACTTGCCGCCGGCAAGGGCTTTGTCGGAGCGGTTGCTTGTGACGTGGTCATCACTGGAGCGCTGCGCCACCTTGTCTATGGCAAGCTCGCACATCTGACCGATTTTTTCTTCCAGAGTCATCCCGGAAAGGATGGACTCCACTTGGGACTCAACTTGAGGGTCCCTCGGAAGGCACTGTGCATACGCATACTGTATGCTTACAAGTGCAATGACGGATAAAAGTATTCTTTTCATAAACGCAATTTACCCAATATTATTCAACTTGGCAAATGAAATGTTTTTTATATCTTTGTCGCGGAATGTCCAGGTGCAGGAAATTCATAAGCCTTACCCTTGTGGTTGTGTACGCATTTTTCCTTGCGTCCACGACGATGTTCTATCACTCACATCAACTGGCTGATTTCAATCTTGTACATTCTCATCCTTTCACCAGCCACGGCCACTCCCATACCGCCGGACAGATTCTTTTGATAGACATTGCCGATTCCGCCGTATATATGGAATCACCCGCAATGTCGGCTCAGATATCCATTCCGGTTACGGCCGGCATTGAACTGCTTGTCAGGTATATTGAACCCGTCCTTGCTCCGGTTTCCTTCCTTTTTTCTTTAAAAGCGCCCCCGGTTGCCTGCTGACATTGTTCCGGGTAACCCCTTTATGGGGATGATTGTGCTTGTTTAAAGAAAAAAATACAGAATGAAAAAGACATTTTATGCCATTGCCATGGCGTGCCTTCTCCTGACTTCCTGCAAGAGGGCGGGGGAGAAGAACATTGAAGAGATAACATTCCTGGGAGATACGGTGATTGTGAGCGAAACGTCTCCCATACTTTCAAAGATATCCGTAAAGATATTGGAAACAGAACCGTTCAGCAGCGAGTTCCGTACTGTCGGAACCGTCCAGGCTGAAATGGGACACTATGCGGAAGTCGGGGTTCCGTTCGACGGTCGTATTACCGGCTCGAAAGTTATGCTGGGAAGTCGCGTGAATGTGGGGCAGACACTGTTTGAGGTCTCTTCACCCGATTTCTTCGAGGCTTGCAAGTCATATCTCCAGAATATCCGCAACTATGAAACCGCCAAATCCTCATTTGAGCGCAAGAAGGCTCTTCAGGATGCCGGGGTCGTTTCGGTGAAGGACCTTGAAGAATCATACGCGCAGGTCGAGAACGCGCGACAGGAGAAGGCCGCTTCCGAGGCCACGTTCAGGGCATACGGGATGGACCCCGCCACGATTGAACCCGGCCAGGTGATGCGCATAGTGTCGCCCATCAGCGGCGAAGTCGTCCGCTGTGACATCACTCCGGGGACATATACGAAAGCAGACGGAGCGACTCTTCTGACCGTTGCCGACCTGGGGAGAGTTTGGGTGACGGCCCAGGTGAAAGAACGCTTCATCGGCGCCGTCTCAGAAGGAGGTAAGGTCGAAATCTTCACGGAAGCGGAACCTCAGACCGCAATTTGGGGCAAGGTCCTCAATATCGGCAATCTTGTGGATGAACAGACCCGTTCCGTGCAGGTGATTGTCGAATGTAACAATCCCGGGACGAAACTTAAGCACGGAATGTATGTCTCCGTACATTTCATTTCCGAACCTGCAGAGGCTGTCGTTGTTCCGACAACGGCTCTGTTCCAGGGGGAGGAGACAAGTTATGTCTATGTCGCATCGGACCGGGACAGCAGAACTTTTCTTCGCCGCAGGGTAGTCGCCGGGGAATCGAATGATGACAATACAAAAGTCCGTATTGCAGGTGGGCTGAATCCCGGTGAGAAAATCGTCACCGACGGAGGGCTCTTCCTCAACTAGAAGCCTTTTGAATTATGGAAAAGTTCATAGGACTTATGATGAAACGCCGGTGGCTGGTTGCCACGGCATTTCTGCTCGTCTGCGCATTCGGTGTACACGCCTGGAAGCAACTCGCCCTTGATGCATATCCCGATATCGCCGATACGACGGTACAGGTTGTCACCCAGGTCCCCGGTCTTGCCGCAGAGGAAATGGAACAGCAGATAACCGTTCCTCTCGAACGATCTCTCAACGGTCTGCCATCCTTGAAGATGATGCGCAGCACCAACACCTTCGGCATTTCGACGATAATGCTGGTGTTTCAGGACGGAACCGAAGATTATTGGGCCCGGCAGCGTGTCCGCGAATGTATTGACGGAGTTTCACTTCCCTTCGATGCCGCTCCGGAACTCAATCCGCTCACATCTCCCACGGGTGAGGTCTTCAGATATATGCTCAAGAGTGAATGCCATTCGCTCCGGGAACTGACCGATTTGAACAAATGGGTGGTGATTCCGCGCCTGACACAGATTTCCGGTGTCGCCTCGGTGAGCAACTATGGGGGAATCACCACGCAGTATCAACTTGAAATAGACCCCGACAAACTGTCCAAATACGGAATCTCCCTTTCCGAAGTGGAGGAATCCATCAATCTCAACAATTCCAATGCGGGAGGCAGCACGCTAGTGCGCGGGGACCAGAGTTATGTCGTCAGGGCCGAAGGCCTTATCACGGATTTGAAGGATATGGAGGGAATCGTGGTGAGGAACGTGAACGGAACACCCATTTTTCTGCGTGATCTGGGAACTTTACGCTACGGCAATCTGGAACGGAAGGGAATAATGGGATATCTCGACGACGATACTGACTGCAGGGACGGAGTGGAGGGAATAGTCCAGATACTGCGTTACCAGAATCCGTCCCAAGTGCTGGAAAAGGTTCATTCCGCCGTTGATGAACTGAATTCGGATGTCCTTCCCAAAGGAGTGAAGATATATCCTGTCCTTGACCGGACTGACCTGGTCAATGCAACGCTCCATACCGTTTCCCATACCCTTCTTTTCGGAATGTTGCTGGTGGTGGGTGTTCTTCTTCTGTTTCTCGGAAGCATAAGAAGCGCAGTC
Organism: Candidatus Cacconaster equifaecalis; assembly: GCA_018064445.1. Taxonomy (GTDB): domain Bacteria; phylum Bacteroidota; class Bacteroidia; order Bacteroidales; family UBA932; genus Cacconaster; species Cacconaster equifaecalis. The sequence continues at coordinate 21,978 of JAGHVE010000054.1, read as the reverse complement.
CTGGTTGCAATAACAATCCCCATAGCGCTTCTGGTCGCCTTCATCCTGATGCACTTCACGGGAATCCCGGCAAACCTGCTCTCCTTGGGAGCCATTGATTTCGGAATTCTGGTGGACGGGGCGATAGTGATGATGGAGACTGTCCTGAAGAAAAGGGAAGACCACCCTGAAGGCAAACTGGACAAGAAAGAGACTGCACGGCGCATAAGCCTTGTGGCAAAACCTGTCTTTTTCTCCACCCTCATAATCATTACCGCCTACCTGCCTCTGTTCACCTTCCAGAGCATCGAGAAGAAGATGTTCACTCCTATGGCATTCACTGTCGGATATGCTCTGATCGGGGCGCTTGCCGTTGCGTTGATTCTAATACCGGGAATGGCATACGCCGTCTATAAAAAGCCCCGTAAGGTGTTTCATAACAGATTCGTCGAGAAATTGACACGGATCTACCGGGAGCGCACGGCCCGGACCATTGAAAACCCGAAGTGGATTTATGGCGTCATCGGCGGCGTCCTCAGTCTGGTATGTGTCTTTGCAATAATCGTCGGGAAGGACTTTCTTCCCACGCTGGACGAAGGGGGAATCTGGATTCAGGTGCAGACTCCTCCGGGCATCTCTCTCAACCGCTCCGCTCAGATGGCCGATTCTCTGAGGCACTGTCTGAAGCAATTTCCGGAAGTCACTTATGTGATGACCCAGGTGGGACGTGACGATGAAGGGACGGAGGCATTCTCGCCTTCCCATATCGAGTGCAGCGTGGGACTCAAGCCCTATTCAGAGTGGGATACGGGAAGGGACAAGGAGGAACTTGTCTCTGCAATGGCGGAGGCGGTGGCGAAGATGCCGGGCTACAAGGTCGGTTTTTCCCAGCCTATCATAGATATGGTAATGGACCAGATGGCCGGTTCCCATTCCGACCTTGCAATCAAGATTTACGGTGATGACCTTGTGAAGACCAGGAAAATAGCGGAGCAGGTGATGGAACTGGTCAGCGAAATTCCGGGTGCGGCGGATGTGGTCATCGACCAGGAGCCGCCTCTGCCCCAGTTGAAGATTACAGCCGACAGGGCGAAAATAGCGCAATATGGCCTAAACGTGGCCGATGTCGCAGATTTGATAGAAGTTGCGATAGGAGGGAAAGCGGTCTCTCAGGTATTCATCGGGAGCCGTGTATATGACGTTACCTGCCGATATGCCGAATCTTCGAGAAGCACTCCGCAACAAATCGGCAATCTGATGCTTGCATCTTCCAGCGGCGCCTCCATACCGCTCTCAGCCGTAGCGAAGATAGAGACCTCCCTGGGAGCCAGTTCCATAATGAGAGAGATGGGCAGACGATATCTCACCGTACGGCTGAATCTACGCGGAAGGGACCTGACTTCATTTCTCAGTGAGGCACAGGCTGAAATTGACGAAAAAATCGTGTATGACCATACTGAGAATCAGATTCGATGGGACGGGCAGTTCGAGAATCAGAGCCGTGCATACGGACGGCTGACGGTCATAATACCATTCGTACTGCTGCTGATGTTCCTGCTGCTTTTCGGAGCTTTCGGCAAGATCCGGCAGGCGGGCCTGCTGATTGCTCTGCTGCCGATGTCACTCCTTGGCGGTCTGGCGGCTCTGACGGTGAGGGGAATGACATTCAACATCTCCTCCGCCGTGGGCTTCATCGCCCTCTTCGGCCTTACGATTCAGAACGGTGTGATAATGATTTCCCATATCAATGACCTGCGCAGCGAGGGGAAGCCTCTCAGGGATGCCGTTGTAAACGGTGCGGCACACAGGCTCCGTCCGGTGCTGATGACTGCGACAGTTGCTGTGCTGGGCCTTATTCCTGCATCCGTGGCCTCCGGAATCGGCTCCGATGTCCAGAGACCTCTCGCCACGGTAATTGTCTACGGGCTTATCTTCTCCACGATAATAACTCTTTACATACTGCCTGCCCTGTATTACAGGATTGAGCAACTTCACGATATCAAACACGCAAGGAAGGATGAGATTGAAAATTAGTTTTGCCATAATGGCCGCCGCCTCTGCCCTGTCTGTGGCGGCACAGCCGATAACGTACGTGAGATTCAATCAGCTGGTGGCCGAAAAGAACACTTCGTATCTGGCTGAAAAATACAATATCGACAAGGCTGCCGCATCACTGCAGGCGGCCAAGGTTTTCAATGACCCGGAACTCTCCGTTTCATACGGGAACAATCAGGATTGGGACCTGCAGATGGGGCAGTCCCTCGAAGTGGGGCTGAGCATCAATCCGGATCTGGCAGGTGTCCGTCGTGCCCGCATTGCCGTTGCACGCAGCGAGAAAGATATTACAGAGGCATCGGTAGCGGCGTTTTTCAGCAATTTGAAAATGGAGGCTGCATCTGCCTGGGCTCAGGCGTGGAAACTGCGTGAGGGATGTGCGGTTCTGGAAAAATCAGTGAATGATATGCAGAGGCTTGCTCAAAGCGACAGTCTTCGCCTTGCGCTCGGAGACCTTGGCCGGGCTGATGCCCTCCAAAGCAGGCTTGAGGCCCGTACTATGAAAGGTGCGCTGCTTGCGCTTCAGGCTGACTATGAAAATGCGCTTGAAGCACTCTCCCTGTTTTGCGGAGGGGAGCCTGTAGAATCCATTGAGGGGGAACTGGCTTGTCCTGATGTGCTGCCCGATGAGAGTGAAATCTGTTCGCTCGCTGAAGCCAACCGCGCTGACTTGAAGGTGGCTATGCTTTCGAAGACACTCTCCGGGAACAATCTCGAACTGGTCCGGGCATCAAGGTCCTTCGAGTTGGGAATCGACCTGGGGTATTCATACAATACGGAGGTGCGCAACGAAATCGCCCCCGCACCGCGGTTCAACGCTTTTGCGGTAGGGGTGAGGATTCCTCTCAAGTTCTCGAGTTTCAACAAGGGTGAAATGAATGCGGCGCGCGCCGATTTCCGACAGAGTGAAAGATACTTTGAGGCGGCCCGTCTTGAGGTACGTTCAGAGGCGTCTCAAGCCTACAATTCCCTTGTATCTTCAATAGCGGTCCTGCAACAGTACGAAACCTCCATTTTGGATGATGCCGCAAGCATTGTACGGAGTCGCAGGGAGGGATATCTCAGGGGCGAAAGCAGTCTTGTGGAATTTCTCTCCGCCCAGCAGACCTATCTGGAAGTTATGCAGGCATACATCGAAGCCCGTTACAACTGCTTTGTCTGCCGTGCGCGTCTGGAACGGGCTGTAGGTGATTATCCTCTTTTTTGACTGTTGCATGGATTCTTTATTTGTAGTAACTTCGCGCCGAATCAAGAAGTAATGAGAAGTTAATAGAATTGCAGTTATGGGAATGACAGCTATTGTCTCTGCAATCCTGACCCTTCTGGCTGGAATCGGCATATTCCTCGTAGCGTGCCAGATGATGAGCTCCAATTTGGAATCGGCGAGCTCAGCGAAGTTGAAAAGCCTTTTTGCCAAGGCATCCAGAAGCAAGCTCCTGGGAGTCGGCATCGGAACGGTCGGGACCGCTGCCATCCAGAGTTCCGGAGCTACCACGGTGATGACGATAGGATTCGTCAATGCCGGAATCATTTCTCTCGTACAGGCGGCAACAATCATCTATGGAGCCAACATCGGTACCACCGTGACGGCGCAGATTGTCGCTCTCGGTATGTTCGGAGGCAACTCCATTTCCACATCAATCATTTTCTCCGCTTTCGCCGGACTCGGCGCATTCCTTATCGTTTTCTCGAAGAAGGCCGGTCTCAAGACCTGGGGAGGCATTCTCGCCGGATTCGGAATGCTTTTTGTCGGTCTTTCCCTGATGAGCGGTTCGATGGAGGACTTTGCCGCCCGGCAAGGAGTCAAGGATTTCCTGGCCGGCATAAGCAGTCCCATGCTGCTGGTAATTACCGGTGCCATAATTACAGCGATAATCCAGAGTTCATCCGTAATGACGTCAATTGCACTCGCAATGTGTGTCACGGGACTCATTTCGCTTGACCAGGGCATTTTCCTTACTATGGGCTCGAATATCGGGTCCTGCGTGGTTGCCATAATAGCGGGTATTACGAGCGGCATAAATGCAAAGCGCACAGCACTCATACACCTGCTGTTCAACTGTACGGGTGTAATCATCTTCATGATTGCCGGATGGATGCTCGGCGGCTTTACAAACGGAAGCATCAGTTATGGCACTATGTTCGAATCGGCGTTCCCCGGCTTGCCGCAGACGCAGCTTGCAATGTTCCATACATTCTTCAATGTCATCACGGTTCTCATAATGCTCCCTTTGACCGGAGCTCTTGTGGCGCTGGTCTGCAAGATGATTCCACAGCAGGATGTATCGGATGTCGAGGTGTTGAAGCTCAGGTATGTCGACGACAATATGCTCCGCACTCCACCTGTTGCCGTAGAACAGACAAAACGCGAGATTCTGGGTATGGCAGAACTGGCGATGGAGAATTTTGACAGGGCCGTCGATATAATCACTACTCTTGATTTCAAGGAACGTGAGTTGTTCGACAAGGTTGAGGAAAAGATAAACTTCATCAACCGTACACTCGTTGATTTTGTCGTGCGGCTTTCGGAGAAGACTGCACTGAGTGAGCACGACCACCTGTATCTTTCCACCACGTACAGGACTGTCCGTGATATTGAGCGCATCGGCGACTATGCCGAGAATATAGCGGAATATGCCGATTCCCTTCAGGAAAAGGGACAGAGATTCACTGACGATGCTCTTTATGAGATAAGCCAGTTGAAGGTTCTCATTCATCGGCTGTATGACAATGTCCGTGCTGCCTATAAGGATGAACGTTTTGATTCGCTTGACAAGGCCAACGTTATTGAAGATCAGATAGATGACTTCACCAAGATGATGGAAAACAACCACGTCACGCGTCTTTCGAACGGCAGCTGCACCCCTGCGACAGGAACGCTCTATCTTGAACTTTCCTCTGATTCGGAACGTATCGCCGACCACCTCATCAATGTGGCCAAGACAATCAGGAGTCTTGCAACGGCATAGTGAAATGAAGATATACCTTGCATTCCTCCTGTTGGTAATGATGACCCTTGAATTGAACGCGCAAGGGAAGAAAGGAGTCTGAACAACCACAAGGCAACCTGTTCAAAACAACTTCATATGCGTAAGATTATCGGTATAGGAGAAACGGTGCTGGACATCATTTTCAAGGATGAACGGCCCACGGCGGCGATTCCGGGAGGGTCGACGTTCAATGCGATGATTTCATTGGGAAGAATGACTTCCCGGCATTTTCCTCAAACCAAGGTGATGATGGTTACACAGACCGGTTCCGACCACGTGGGAGACATCGTCACTTCGTTTATGGAGGGCAACGGTGTGAGTTCTCTGGCCGTCACACGCAATCCGGGGACGCAGACCCATATCTCCCTTGCATTCCTGGACAAGGACAACAATGCCCGGTATGAGTTCTACAAGGACCACGCAAGCGCCTCCCTGAGGGAAGACACCGTTGAAATCGTCGGCTTCGGAGCGGATGACCTGGTGCTATTCGGCTCGTACTTCGCAATCAACCCGAAAATACGCGAATATACGCGGACTCTTCTGAAAAAGGCCCGCAATGCCGGGGCTGTCCTCTTTTACGACATCAATTTCCGGAAGAGCCACCTGAGCGATCTTTCCGATACTTTTGAGAATATTCAGGAGAATTGCCGTCTGAGCGACGTGGTGCGCGGCTCGTCGGAGGATTTCGGTTATCTGTTCGGAACTACGGATCCCGGGGAGATATACGACAGACACATCAGGCATCTGTGTCGCAATTTCATCTGCACGCAAGGAGCCGGCCCGGTGGAGGTGTTCACGGCAGACAGGCATATGTCGTTCCCGGTGGAAGACTACGAAACAGTGTCAACGATTGGTGCCGGGGATAATTTCAACGCCGGATTTCTCTATGCGCTGCTTGCAAAGAACATCGGCAGGCCGGATTTGGACACTATTCCGGAATCTGTCTGGAAAGAAATTGTCTGCATAGCCGGACAATTCTCCAAGAACTGCTGCCAGAGCATTGACAACTACGTCAGCAGAGACTTTGAAATTCTTTGAGTTTTGCCGGAACGTTGTTTCCCTTTTTATAGAGCACGGCGTTGAGACCGGCGGCTCTTGCACCTTCCACGTTGGCGATTGAGTCATCTACAAAGAGAATCTCTTCGGGCAGGAAGCCCGTGCGACGGACAACCTCGTCATAGATTTCCCTTCCCGGTTTGAGCATCTTCATCCTGAAGGAAAAAAAGAAATCCCTGAAGCAGCCGGACACCCCTTCTTCATCGAGAATTTCCAGTTCATGCTTTAAACATACCGGGTTGTTGTTGCTCAGGATAAACAATGGATAATCCTTTGAGAGTGTTATAATTTGCCGAATTATATCAAGGTTTGCACCGGCAACTATCGAGTTGAGGCAAAACTTTATGTCATCTGCGGTTGCACCCTTTGTGCAATGCCGGAGACATTCCTCATAGAACTCGCTCTCATCTATCAGCCCTTCTTCCAGATCGCTTATGAAACCCTTCTGGTGATAGACGTCGAGATATGTCTCTATGTCCGAGAATCCTGATCTCTCCTTGAAATTTCTTATGCAACGGGGCATATCCAAATCAAGGATGACACCTCCCATATCGAAAATGACAGCCTTGATCATTATGTGTAGAGACCTCCGTTGATGGAGATGCATTCGCCGGTGATATAGGCGGCTTCGTCAGAGGCGAGGAATGCAACCAGTGAGGCTATTTCCTCCGGTTCTCCGAATCTGTTCATCGGAATCTGTGCCTTCAGAGCGGCTTCGTCGAGTCCCTCCACCATATCGGTCTTCACGAATCCGGGAGCAATCGCGTTGACTGTGACCTTTTTCTTGCCGATTTCCTGTGCAAGAGCTTTTGTGGCAGCGATTATTGCGCCCTTTGCGGCGGAATAGTTGGTCTGTCCGGGCAGTCCCTTGAGGCCCGAGAGGGAAGCCATATTGATGATTCGCCCGTGTTTGTGGCGGAGCATCGGCTGAAGTACGGCGGTGGTAACGTTGTAGAACCCGTCCAGCGTGATGTCAAGCACCCTGCGCCAATCCTTGTACTCCATCAGGAAAAGAAGGGCATCGCGACGGATACCTGCATTGTTAACAAGGACATCTATATAATCATCGGGGTGATTCTCCTGCCACGCCTTGATGGCTTCAGCGGTGGCCGCTGCATCGGAGACGTCGAATTTAAGAAGTTCAGCCTCTCCGCCTGCCTGGCGGACCAACTCCGCGGCCTCTTCCGCGGCCTTGTCGTTGGATGTGTAATTCATCAGGATATTGTATCCTTTTGAAGCAAGCTTTACGCTGACAGCGCGACCTATGCCGCGGCTTGCTCCTGTTACCAATGCGTATTTCATATTCCGAATTCTTTTTTAATCTTGTCCAGTCCCAAAATCTGAGCGCAGGTGTAGAGGGATGTCATTGAAACCCCCAAAACTCCGTGCAAGTTAAGGTTTTGTCCCGTCAAAAGCAAATTTTCAACGGGAGTCCGCGGGCTGAGCACGGTTGTGAGCGGACTTCTCCAGTCTTTCATTATCCCGAAAGCAGAGCCGTGAGGAGTTGCCGTATAGTCCCGATAGGTCAGGGAAGTGCTGGTATAATATCTCTCAATGGCACCGGAAAGTCCGGGAACGGCTTTTTCCGCGAAACGGATGCAATCTTCCGTGTATGCCCTCTTGAAGGCCTCATATTCTTCGCCGCGGCACATCGGCTTGCCGTCGCTCCATTTTTCCAGTTCCGTGAAATCGAGGTATGAAAGCAGGTCGATATTGGTGGCATACTTGCCGCCATCCGGCACGGAGTAACTGATCATCAGGCTCCTTCCTTTGTCTGTCCAGACATCGGCATCTTCGCTGTGAAGATAGATGTTGCTGTTGACGTAAGGAAGAGTTCCGGGCTTGATTACGGCATTGACCGTGAATACACCCTTGCTGTTGCGGAGTGCCGAGATGCGTTTGCGGTAGACTTTCTTGATGCTCCCGCCTTCAGGAATCAGTGCCAGAGTGGCGGACGGATGGATATCCGAGATGAAGATGTCCCCCTGATGGAGGTTGCCGTTCCCATCAACCGCACAGGTGATTCTGCCGTCCGTCTCCTTGAGAAGTTCAACCCTTGAACGGGTGATGACCTTTCCTCCGAAGGCCTTGATTCCCTCGGAAAGACTCTCGGCAATTACGCTTCCTCCGCCCTTGAGACGCCATCCGCTCTGTATGAACGAATTGTTGATTTGGGCAAAGATATACAGGGGAAGAGTGTCACGGTCATATTTGAGACGTAGAGAGGCTCCGCTGAGAACCCTCCTCAGGAGAGGGTCCGATATGCATTCACAAAGGAAATCGTATGCCGACATTCCGAAAAGGGGCATTGTTTCTCCTGTGCCGAAATTGGATTTGATGGTGTCGCCTATACTCTTGAGCATTGAGACATATCGGAGCAGTCCTTCACGTTCCGCAGGAAAAGATGTGGACAGTGTGTCAACGAAATTCCCGTGTCCTGCAGACAGACTGTAGGAATTGTCTCCTATGATTATCCTGTCGACACAGTTTCTGTCAAGTTCCACCCAGGGAAGGGAGTCAAGCCCGTAATATTTCAGGAGCCATTCCAGGGATTCCCCTTTGCCGAGACCTCCGACGTAGTGGAAGCCCGTGTCGAACACCGCATTGCCCCGGCGGTAGGTCTGGAGACAGCCTCCGATTTGGAGGCCCTGTTCCAGGACGGTCACGTCATACCCGTTTTTTGCAAGCACATAACCGCACTGCAGGCCGCCGAGACCCGCACCTATGATTATGACTCGCTGAGCGGCCACGTTACAGGTTTTTGATTACAAGTGAAGAGTTCGTGCCCCCGAACCCGAATGAGTTGGAGAGGAACACATTGAAGTTCTTGTCTATGCGCTTTGCGGGAATCAGAAGCTTGGCCGAATCTTCATCGGGATTCTCAAAGTTGAGGTTGGCTGCAATGAAGCCGTTCTTCATCATCAGGATGGAGTAGATGACCTCGCTGGCACCGGCCATCCACATTTCGTGGCCCGTCTGGCTCTTGGTGCTGGTGACTTCAGTGCGCTGGTCTCCGAAGACCTTGTAAATCGCTTTTGCTTCGTTGGTGTCGCCTACGTGGGTGGACGTTGCGTGGGCGTTGATGTATCCGATGTCGGATATTTGCACGCCGGCTCTCCTGATTGACATCTCAAGTGCACGGCTCGGACCTTCCACGTTGGGGGAGGAGATATGGTCACCGTTGCTGGAGAAGCCGTATCCCAGAACTTCCGCAATTATCGGAGCGCCCCTGCGGACGGCGGATTCATAACTCTCAAGTATTACCGTAGCGGCTCCGCCGCCGGGAACAAGTCCGTCACGGTCGCGGTCGAACGGGCGACTCGCTTTTTCAGGTGCGTCCTCTCTCACCGAGAATGCCGCTATTCCGTCGAAGGAGCCTGTCGCAGCCGGGTTGATTTCCTGCGCCCCGCCGCAGACAACCATATCCTGAAGTCCGTCCTGAATCAGCAGGGCACCGAGTCCTATCGAGTGAGAACCGCTGGCGCAGGCTGCGGAGATGGTCATATTTATTCCCTTCAGTTTGAAAATCACGCTGAGATTCATCGTCACGGTGGAGTTCATTGACTGAAATATGGCACCGGAACCGCATAGCATCGTGTCTTTCTTCTGGACTATCGTGTTCACTGCGTTGTAAACCGGTTCGGCGGTACTGTCGCCTCCATAGAGTATTCCCACCTCGTGGGTGTTGAGATACTCTTGGTCGATGCGTGCATTTGCAAATGCATCACGGGTGGCGCAGTATGCGTATTTTGCATGCTCGGGCATATATACCCTCTGTGACCTGGGAAGTTCCTTCTTCAGGTCCGGACTGTCGACATACCCTGTCAGACCGCTGCGGAACCCCATCTCCTTGCGAACGGGGTCAAGGATGATGCCCGACTTTCCGTTGTACAGGGAATCCCTTACTTCATCAAGAGTTTTTCCAAGGCAGGAATAGATGCCCATTCCCGTTATCACTACACGTTGCATAATCTTACAGACATTTTAGAACATAACTGGCCGCCGGCGTAGATGCAGACAACCCATTTGCCCTCGTCGTCCATTTTGGACAATTCATAGCGTACGGATTTGTGCTCCAGGGGGCTTATTACAGACAGGAACTTGATATCCTTGGCTTCCGCAAGGGTGAGGTTCCGTTTTTCTATAACGGATGCGATTTCAACCGCAATCTGGACCAGACATACACCGGGAGTGATGGGCTTGCAGGGGAAGTGGGCCTTGAAAATCTCGCTGCCGGGCAGAAGATCCACGTCAGCGACATATCCGGCATCGCTGAAAGAGAGGGAGGCTAATTTATATAAGTTACCTTTAATCATCTACCGGCATACTTGCATCCTGCGCCGTCTTGATTGACGATTGCGCAATTATTTCATTTCCTACGCGAACGACCGCCTCACACAGTTGTATCCCGGCTATGTTCTCTCCGAAGATTACGGTGGTGTGGATGGTTTCTCCGACTTCAGGGTTTCGTTTGACAATGAGATGGTGGACATTGCCTATGTAGCCTACAGTCACTTTATCGTGTTCGATGAACTTCGATATATATCCTATCTTCGCCACGGCCGACTGGGCAATGTTTTCAATGAGTCCGGGAGTCTGGAACACCCCGTTTTCAGTAAAGATGGAATCTTCCCTGATCAGATAGGAAGTCTCCGCGGAACTCTCGTCGCATTCAAGCAGTGAGTCAATGAAGACAAACGGCTTTCGCTGTGGGATGATATCCGTTATTTTTACCGATCTGGAGGTCATTCGCTTGTGTTGAACAATATTTTGGCAAAAATACGGTATTTTTATTAAAAAATCAAAATAGTCAGCGTCCAAATGGCAAATCTGGCGAATTTGCCGACGAGAAGCAGCAGTGTCGTTGCGGTTGCAGGAGTTTTGTAAAATCCCAAAGCAATGGCGATGACATCCCCGATGACGGGAACCCAGCATATCAGGGCAAGCCATACGCCGTATCTGTCGATTTTCACCTTCTGCTTTTCAAGCGTCTCCCGGCTCACTTTGAAGTGCTTTACCAGAAAGTCCCAGCTTGCGCACCGCCCTAGCCAATAGGTGGTGACGGACCCCAGCCAGTTGCCGAGAGTACCTACGGCGAGACACCCCCACGGATTTCTTGTCGCAAACAATATGGCGATATAGAGCGCATCGGAACTCAGCGGCAGGATTGTCGCCGCCAGAAAAGTTCCTATGAACAGTCCGAGGAGTCCCAGTTTTTCCAATCCAAACATATTGCAAAGTTAATTTTTTTATATATTTGTAGAATTCCAAGTGGTTGGTATGAAAAAAATCAAACAATCTTCGCGCATTCAGGCGTCTTTTCTATCCTGTGCCGAGAAGAAGATTCTTGTGAAGATTGCACAAGCCCTTCCCGGATGGATTACTTCCAATATGCTTACGGCAGTCGGTGTTGTCGGCTCCATTGTGATAGCGTCCGGCTATTACCTCTCCAATTATGATGTCTCCTGGCTGTGGCTTGCAAGTCTGGGATTTGTGCTCAACTGGTTCGGCGATTCCCTTGATGGCACGGTGGCCCGTGTCCGCAATACCCAGCGGCCTGTGTTCGGCTACTATCTTGACCACACCGTCGATGTCATCAATGAGGCGTTGATGTTCATCGGGGCCGGACATTCTCCCTATCTTGACCTTCGTGCTGCAGTGCTTGCCTATATCATTTATCTGGCTCTGACGCTCAATGTCTATATCAACGTTCATCTGAGAGGTGAGTTCAATCTGACCTATCTGGGATTCGGGCCGACTGAATTCCGTGTCGTGATGATTGCTCTCAATGCCGTGCTTTTCTTTGTCGGGCCGTCTCTGACCGGCAATCCTGCAATCATTTACATATCCTTCGCGATACCTGCAATATTACTTGTCATCTATCTGGTGACAATCATAAAGGATATCAGGCACTTCTCCAAGATCGATCCCCTGAAGAAGAATGTCAATACCAATACCAATTAAACGGTTCGGCGGGTTTGCCGTTGCAAACGCTCTCGGCACCGTCGTCGATACGGCTGTGCTGTGGGTATTCTCCACATACGTTCTGAACGGCACCTATTTCGGGGAGAACATACTCTCTCCGGCAATATCCTTCGAGGCTGCCGTGCTGACCAATTTCCTCTGCTCGTATGCGGTTATCTGGAAGGATCGCGTCTCCGCCCGCACCCACAGGTCTTTCTGGAGACATTACCTTCCATATAACGTTTCCTGTACCGGTATCTTCTTCCTCAGGCTTGCGATACTCGTATTGTTGAAGGAACTGACCGGTTTTCACGTGGTTTTCTGCAACCTTATGGCAATGTGTGTCACCGGACTGCTCAACTTCCTTATGGGTGAGAAGGTTATTTTCAGGAGAAAGCAGAGTTCCTAAAATAGTGTAGGCTCCAACTGTTTTGGGTGGAAACTGCGGCGGTGGTGCGGGGTGAGGCCGTATTTTCTGATGGCATCGATATGGTCTGCCGTGGGGTATCCCATATTCTTGTCCCACCCGTATTGAGGATATTCCTCCGACAGTCTGACCATCATTTCATCCCTGTGTGTCTTTGCCAGAACGGATGCCGCCGCTATTGATGCGAAGGTGGCGTCTCCGTGGATGACGGTGGCGTAGGGGAGGGCGTCGAAAGGTTTGAAGCGGTTCCCGTCTATCAGAAGAAAATCAGGTTTGACACCAAGCAGTCTGACTGCACGTTGCATTCCTGCAATGCTGGCATTCAGAATGTTGAGACTGTCTATCTCTTCAGCGCTCACTGCAGTTACGGCCCAAGCCACGGCCTCCCTCTCGATGATGGGACGCAGGGCTTCCCGGCGCAGCCTGGTCATTTTCTTGCTGTCGTTCAGCCAGGGGTGGTGGAAGTCAGGAGAAAGGATTACCGCGGCCGCGAACACCGGCCCTGCGAGAGGACCCCTGCCGGCCTCGTCGCATCCGGCTTCAATCCTGCCTGCCTCCATATATGGTTTGAGTTCCGCCATACCGCAAAATTACAAATCAAATTTTGTTAAATCGACTAATCTTCCTATTTTTGTATAAACAAAACTTTAAAACATCTGAATTATGGCTTACAAAATCACTGAAAACTGCGCCGCTTGCGGTACTTGTATTGATGAATGCCCCGTAGGTGCCATCTCAGCCGGCGACATCTATAAAATCGACCCCGAAGTCTGCGCTGAATGCGGTACTTGCGCAAGTGTATGTCCTATGGGCGCAATCGAGCAGGAATAATTTTTTCTCGCCAATTTATTGGATAAACAAGGCGGTGACCGTTGCGTTGCCGCCTTTGTTTGTTTCCTCTGCGGTTCCATCTTTGCATAATAATTGCTATATTCGCAAGTTATACTGAATTTAAATTGATATGGCAAACATACTCAAAGCGTTGTTCGGCTCGAAGGCTGAAAGGGATTTGAAGAAACTCACGCCTACGCTGAACCTTATCCTTGCCGCATACGAAAGGATAGACAAACTCTCAGATGATGAACTTCGTGAAGAATCGCAATCCCTTCGCGACAAGATAAAGACTCATATCGTCGGTGAGGAGACACAGATTGCATCCATAAGGGAACAGCTCTCCGACCCCGAGATAGATGTCAAGAAGAAGGAGTCTCTGGCGACGGAACTTGATGAACTGACAAAGAAAGTCGATGAAAAGATTGAGGAGATTCTTGACCGGATTCTTCCCGATGCTTTCGCAATAATGAAATCCACGGCCCGCAGGTTCAAGGAATCCGAGACCATCAGGGTCCGCGCCACCGACTTTGACCGTGACCTCAGTGCCAACCACGATTTTGTCACTATCGACGGAGACACCGCCGTCTGGAAAAACAGCTGGATGGCCGGGGGCAATATGATAACCTGGGATATGGTCCACTATGACGTGCAGCTCATCGGTGGCTCGGTGCTCCACAGCGGAAAGATTGCAGAGATGGCGACCGGTGAGGGAAAGACCCTTGTGGCGACACTTCCCGTATTCCTCAATGCCCTTGCCGGAAAAGGTGTCCACGTGGTGACCGTCAACGACTACCTGAGCAAGCGAGACTCCGAGTGGATGGGTCCTCTCTATATGTTCCACGGCTTGAGCGTGGACTGCATCGACAAGCATCAGCCCAACTCCGAAGCGAGAAAGCGTGCCTACAGGGCCGATGTCACATTCGGTACGAACAACGAATTCGGCTTCGACTATCTTCGCGACAATATGGCCATCAATCCGGATGACCTGGTGCAGAGGAAACATCATTTCGCAATCGTGGATGAGGTCGACTCCGTGCTTATCGATGACGCCCGTACTCCGCTGATCATTTCAGGCCCTGTCGAAAAGGCCGGGGACGAGACATTCATAGAATACAAGCCCTATGTCGAGCGTCTGTACAATGCCCAGAAAACGCTTGTCAACCAGACTCTCAACGAAGCCAAGAAACTGATTGCAGAGGGCAAGATAGCGGACCAGGGGGAGATTCTGCTCCTCCGCGCCCACAAGGGACTTCCCAAGTATCAGCCTCTTATCAAATATCTCAGCGAACCGGGAATCAAGCGCATTCTCGAAGAGGCCGACAGCAAGATAATCAAGGCGGCTTTCACTGAGAAGGATATAGAACAGCGGGTTGTGACGAACGAACTCTATTTCGTCATTGACGAGCAGCAGCGTTCCGTGGAGTTGACGGACAAGGGAAACGAGGTTCTTGCAAAAGCGGTGGGTGATGCCGATTTCTTCCTGATGCCGCGTCTGGGCGATGAGGTATCGAAGATCGAGCATTCCGAAGCGACTGACGAGGAAAAGCGCAGGATGAAGGAAGACCTGTATGCAAACTATTCTCTCAAGGCGGAAAGGATGCATACCGTTGACCAGTTGCTGAAGGCATACGCGATGTTCTCGAAGGATGTCGATTATGTCATAATAGACAACAAGGTGAAAATTGTCGATGAGGGAACAGGCCGTATTATGGAGGGACGACGTTGGAGCGATGGACTCCACCAGGCCGTGGAGGCCAAGGAGAACGTCAAGGTCGAGGCCGCTACGCAGACCTTTGCCACCATCACGCTTCAGAACTATTTCCGAATGTACCACAAACTCTCCGGAATGACAGGTACTGCCGAGACTGAGGCTGGCGAATTCTGGAGCATCTACAAACTGGATGTAGTCGTGATACCGACCAACCGCCCGATTCTCCGCAAGGACCAGGAAGACCTTATATATAAGACAAAGAAGGCCAAATATGCCGCCGTCATCGAGAAAATTCAGGAATATGTATCTCAGGGACGTCCCGTTCTCGTCGGCACGACTTCCGTCGAAATCTCCGAGCTCCTCAGCAGGATGTTGAAGATAAGAGGCATAGAGCATCAGGTCCTGAATGCCAAGCAGCACGCCCGTGAGGCCGAAGTAGTTGCTCACGCCGGTGAACCCGGCACCGTCACCATCGCAACCAATATGGCAGGCCGTGGTACCGATATCAAGTTGACGGAAAGCGTAAGGAATGCAGGAGGTCTTGCCATCATCGGCACTGAACGTCACGACAGCCGTCGCGTCGACCGTCAGCTCCGGGGTCGTGCGGGACGACAGGGGGATCCGGGAAGTTCAATCTTCTATGTCTCTCTTGAAGATGACCTTATGCGTCTGTTCGGAAGCGAGCGTATCACCAAGGTGGTGGACAATATGGGTATGGCCGAGAACGAGGCCCTTCAATCCTCAATGCTTTCCAGCGCGATAGAGCGTGCGCAGCGCAAGGTTGAGGAGAACAATTTCGGAACTAGAAAGCGTCTTGTCGAT
This sequence comes from Candidatus Cacconaster equifaecalis, assembly GCA_018064445.1. Classification (GTDB taxonomy): domain Bacteria; phylum Bacteroidota; class Bacteroidia; order Bacteroidales; family UBA932; genus Cacconaster; species Cacconaster equifaecalis. The sequence continues at coordinate 6,140 of JAGHVE010000054.1, read as the reverse complement.
TATGATGACGTGATGAATTCTCAGCGTGAGGTTGTCTATACGAAGCGACGCAGCGCCCTCACCGGTGAGAGGATTGACGTCGATGTTCTCAATATGGCCTCCGACTATTGCGAGATGTTCGTCGAGGACAACAAGGGGCTTGAATATGAGGAGTTCTGCGACGAACTTATGAAGAAGATGTCCTTCCATCCCCAGTTCGACGAGGCCTTCTATGAGAAATCCTCAAAGGCACAGCTTGCCGAGGCTTTGGAGAAAGAAATTCTTGAAGCCCAGCAAAGGAGATTCGACCTGCTAATAGAACAGGCCTGGCCTGTCATCAAGGTCGTTTATGAGACCAAGAGGATGTTCTATCAGAACATTGCGTTGCCGATAACCGACGGCAAGATAGTCCAGACGATTCTGGTGGATTTGCGCAAGGCATACGAGAGCAAGGGCAAGGAGATAATACGCGCCGTGGAGAAGGCGGCAACCCTGCGTGTAATCGACAATTACTGGAAGGAGCATCTGCGCGAGATGGATGACCTGAAACAGTCTGTCCAGAATGCCGCATACGAGCAGAAGGACCCTATCCTCATCTACAAGGGCGAGAGTTTCAACCTGTTCATCACGATGCTTGAAAATCTGAGCAACGATGTCCTCGCATTCCTGCTCAGGGCGCAGATATATCTCAGGCAGGACCAGCAGCCCGAGCAGGTTGCATCCCAGGCTCAGGAAAAGCATTCCGATATGAGCAGGATGCAGATGAGCCGTTCCGACCTGTTGACGAACAGCGCGGAGCCCAGGTCCAACGCGCCCGTGCATATCGAGAAGAAGGTCGGAAGAAACGATCCCTGCCCCTGCGGCAGCGGCAAGAAATTCAAGAACTGTCACGGAAAGGAATTGTAAGAATCTGAACTTGAGATGAAATACGATCTTGTTGTAATAGGTGCCGGGCCCGGAGGATATGTGGCTGCGGTCAGGGCCGCCGGATATGGAATGTCGGTGGCGGTGGTTGAACGTGATGCCCTCGGCGGAGTATGTCTCAATTGGGGGTGCATCCCTACAAAGGCTCTCCTCAAGAGCGCTCAGGCAATGCACTATGCGCTTAGGGCTGAGGAATTCGGCTTCTCCGCAAGTGACGTCAGCCCCGACATACGTAAGATAGTGGAACGCAGCCGCAATGTTGCGGCCACTATGAGCAAGGGGATAGAGTATCTCTTCAAGAGGAATGGAGTGACTCTTGTTTCCGGAAATGCAAGACTCCTGTCCGGAAAGCGGGTGGAGGTCTCAGGACCTGACGGAGTGTCCGTTCTGGAATACGGCAGGGTCATCATTGCCACCGGCTCACATCCTGCCAGTCTGCCTTTCGCTCCCATTGACGGGAAGAGAATAATCTCATACCGGCAGGCTCTGGTACCCGAAACTCTGCCGGAAAGTATGGTGGTGATAGGCTCCGGCGCCATAGGTTCGGAACTGGCCTTTTTCTACCGCTCTCTTGGTGTGGATGTCACTATTGTGGAGTTTATGGAGAGGATACTTCCTCTTGAGGATGATGACGTGTGCGCTCAGGTAAGCCGTCAGTTCAGAAAGGGCGGAATGAAGGTGATGACGGGTTCATCTGTCAGGAAGATAGATGTCTCAGACGGCCTTTGCAAGGTTTTTGTGGATACACCCAAAGGGGAGCAGTTGCTTGACGCGGAGGTCGTCCTTTCCGCGGTCGGGGTAAGACCCAATACCGGGAATCTGGGCCTTGAAGAACTTGGAGTGAAGATGGAAAGAGGAAGAATAACTGTCGACGGGAATTATATGACGAATGTTGACGGTGTCTATGCGATAGGGGATGTCATTCCGACGCCCGCGCTGGCACACGTGGCTTCTGCCGAAGCCGTGGCCTGTGTGGATGCCATTGCAGGGAAAAACCTTGAACCTGTCGATTATCGCTATGTTCCGGCCTGCACCTACATCGCTCCGGAGGTGGCTTCCTTGGGAATGACGGAACGTGCCGCCAAGGAGAAGGGGCTGTCATACAGGTGCTCCAAATTCCTTTTCACCGCTTCCGGACGAGCCGCCGCGGCCGGTGCCAGGGACGGTTTTGTCAAACTTGTGGTGGAAGAGGGGAGTGACCGTATTCTCGGTGTCCATATTGTGGGTGACAATGCATCCGAAATGATAGGAGGTATGGTCATTGCCTGCCGTCACGGAGTGACCGCCACTGAACTTGCAAAGACAATTTTCCCCCACCCGACAATGAGTGAGGGAATTATGGAGGCCGCTGACATTGCGTCAATCTGACGCGGTTTTTGTCAGATTCTTTCCCTGATATTGTATTTGTTTCTGTCCTGACTGTTTCTTGACACGAGTTCTGCAAGGAATCCCGTCAGGAACAATTGTACTCCGAGTATCACTGCCAGCAGGGCGAGATAGAACAGCGGCTGATCTGTGACGGCCCTGAATATGTGCCCGTTTGCCTGTGCGACAAGTTTCTTGGCAATCAGCCAGATTGTTATCACGATACCGGTGAGGAACATAAGTGTTCCGCCGCCACCGAACAGATACATCGGCTTCTTTCCGAATTTCTGAAGAAACCAGATTGACAGCAGGTCCAGAAATCCGTGTATGAATCTGTCGAGTCCGAATTTGCTCTTGCCGTACTTTCTTGCCTGATGGAGGACAACCTTCTCACCGATATTGCCGAAGCCGGCATTCTTTGCAAGGTAGGGGATGAACCGGTGCATCTCTCCATAGACTTCGATGTGCTTTACAACTTCCTTCCTGTAGGCTTTCAGACCGCAGTTCATGTCGTGCAGCTTTATCCCTGTAACTTTCCTGGCGGTGGCGTTGTAGAGCTTGGAGGGGAGGTTTTTCGTCGCAACGTTGTCATAACGTTTCTTCTTCCAGCCGGATACAAGGTCGTAACCATCCTCTCGGATCATCCTGACCATTTCCGGAATCTCTTCCGGGTTGTCCTGAAGGTCGGCATCCATAGTGACCACAATTTCGCCGCAGGCCGCTTCAAAGCCGCAATACAGAGCCGCGGACTTGCCATAATTGCGGCGGAACCTGATTGCACGTATCATATCGTACTGAACTTTCAACTCGTTGATTACCCTCCACGAGCCGTCCGTACTGCCGTCATCCACCATTATTATCTCGAAACTGAATCCTTTCGGAGTCAGGGAGGAGTCAATCCATTGCACGAGTTCAGGAAGGGATTCCTCTTCATTGAACAGGGAAATCACTATGGAAAGATCCGGATTACTGTTGTTCTCCATTGAGTTCTTCATTTGTGAAAACGTCTTTTCCGCTATTGGACTTTTTTGCAAGAATGGCACTGAAAATCAATCCGAGGAAAGTGCACCAAAGAAAAGTGACCACACAGGACAGCTGTGCGAAATTGTCCTCGAGTTTCAGCAGGGCGTCACTGACTTCATCGGGAATGTTGTTTCCGGTCGATGCGATTGAGGTGACCACCGTATCGATGGTTTCCGTAATTTGTTCCGGGCAGATGTACTGATATAGCACGAAACTGTAAACTCCGCAGAGAAGTGCGGAACAGAAACTTGTGGCGAACCCGAATCTGAAGGCTGATGAATCTTCGTTCCTCTTTTTGAAGCCGAGCATGAAATATCTCAGCAGCCAGATGGTGAAGACGAGCTTGGCAATCCACAGAATCATCTGCAGAACGGATGATGGGACGAAGGTGTCAATTGTAGTGACAGCAATTGTCACAAGGGCCAGAAAAATGCCGTCAATGCCGGCTTCACCCCATAATGTGTTACTTTTCATAATATTACAGGACTGATTTTGTCTTTTTCGATGCAAAGATATCAATTTATTGTTAAATTTGCGACTTATTGCAGTCCGGCTTTTGTATGCCGGTAAAAATTAGAAGAATTATGATTAAAATTACTTTTCCCGACGGTGCTGTAAAGGAATACCAGGAGGGTATTTCAGCATATCAGATCGCAGAGAGCATCAGCCCCAGACTGGCTGCCGATGTTTTGTCTTCATCGGTCAACGGCAAAATCTACGATTTGGACCGTCCTATCAACACAGACTCCACTCTCAAACTTCACAAATGGGATGACCCTGAGGCGAAGGAAACTTTCTGGCACTCTTCATCCCACCTTATGGCTGAGGCCATCAAGGCCTTGTATCCAAACGTGAAATTCGGAATCGGTCCCGCAATAGAAAACGGGTTTTATTATGATATCGACCTTGAAGGCAAGCAGCTTGTCGAATCCGACCTGAAGGCCATCGAGGATAAGATGATGGAGTTTGCCCGCTCCAAGGAGAAATTCGTCCGCCAGGACGTTTCAAAGGCCGAGGCGCTCAAGGTCTTTTCCGAAAAAGGAGAGACTTTCAAGTGCGAACTGATAAATGATCTGCAGGACGGCACCATATCATTCTATACCAACGGCTCCTTCACCGACCTTTGCCGCGGACCCCATCTGAGGGACACCTCCGCAATCAAGGCTGTCAAACTGCTTTCGATAGCGGGAGCATACTGGAGAGGAGACGAACACAACAAGCAGCTCACCCGAATCTACGGAATCACTTTCCCCAAGAAGAGTATGCTTGACGACTACCTTCAGATGCTGGAGGAGGCCAAGAAACGTGACCATCGCAAGATCGGCAAGGAGATGGAACTTTTCGCCTTCTCACAGAGAGTCGGTATGGGCCTTCCTCTCTGGCTTCCCAAGGGAACTGACTTGAGGATGCGTCTTGAGAATTTCCTCCGCAAGGTTCAGAAACGCTACGGATATGTACAGGTCATCACTCCTCATATCGGTCAGAAGGACCTTTATGTCACATCAGGTCACTGGGCCAAATACGGGGCTGACTCTTTCCGCCCCATCACCACCCCGCAGGAAGGGGAGGAGTACCTTCTCAAGCCTATGAACTGCCCTCACCACTGTGAGATATACAGGTTGAAACCCCGTTCGTACAGGGATCTTCCCTTGAGACTTGCCGAATTCGGCACTGTCTACCGCTATGAGCAGAGCGGCGAACTTCACGGACTGACACGTGTCCGCAGTTTCACTCAGGACGACGCTCACCTTTTCTGCCGTCAGGACCAGATCAAGGAGGAGTTCTGCAAGGTGATAGACATAGTGCTGTACATTTTCAAGACTTTGAAATTCGATAAATACACCGCTCAGATTTCACTGCGTGACCCCGACAACAGGACCAAATATATCGGATCCGATGAAAACTGGGCGAAGGCCGAGGCCGCCATCGTCGAGGCCGCGAAGGAAAAGGGACTGCCTACCGTCGTGGAGTTGGGCGAGGCCGCTTTCTATGGTCCCAAGCTTGACTTTATGGTAAAGGACGCCCTCGGAAGAAGCTGGCAGCTCGGTACCATTCAGGTTGACTATAATCTTCCCGAGCGTTTCGACCTTGAGTACATCGGGGCTGATGACAAGAAGCACAGGCCTGTGATGATTCACAGGGCTCCGTTCGGCTCTATGGAACGCTTTGTTGCCGTACTCCTCGAACATACCGCAGGAAGACTTCCTCTCTGGTTGACTCCGGAACAGTGTATTGTTCTGCCAATCAGTGAAAAATTCAACGATTATGCAAAAAAAGTTTGCGAATTGCTTAATAATTACGAAATTCGCGCGTTTATTGACGACCGTAACGAAACCATCGGCAAGAGAATCCGTGAAAACGAGCTCAAGCATACGCCTTATATTTTGGTCGTAGGCGAGAAGGAGGAGTCAAGCGGTTCTGTTTCAATCAGGAAACAGGGCGGTGAATCTCTCGGAACAATGACGGTGGAAGAGTTCAGTCAGTTCATTAAACGGGAAGTTAAAAAAGAATTGGAATAACTTAATTTAGGAGGACACAGCAATAGCTACCAACTACAGGCCCCCGAAACCGAGACCGCAGGCTCCGCGCCAGCCCGATCAGAGATTGCCTCAGAACAGGAAGGACAAGGAAGACGCACTGCGTATCAACAACCGCATCACTGCTCCGAAAGTGAGAGTGGTGGGTGACAATGTGCCCGAGCAGGGCATCTATCCTCTTTCCCAGGCCCTCAAGATGGCTGAAAATCTTGAACTTGACCTTGTCGAGATCGCTCCTAACAGCGATCCCCCGGTGTGCAAGATAATCGACTACCAGAAGTTCCTCTATCAGCAGAAAAAGAAGGCCAAGGA
>JAGHVE010000010.1 GCA_018064445.1 Candidatus Cacconaster equifaecalis | reverse complement strand
CCGCTCTTGACCTCGATTTGAACTCCGTCACTGACACCCGTCTCGATGGCGGTCTTTTCGTATGAACCGTCCTCTTTCAAAACATAGACAAAGGTGCTGTCTCCTTTGAATTCCAACGCGCTTTCCGGAATGGATACCACGGAATCGGCCTCCTGAAGGACAATTTCCGCATTTGCACTGTAACCGGAACGGATGGTGTTTCCCTCCTGCGGCTTGACTGCGGCCTTTATCTGGAACTGGTTCGCCCCGTTTTTCTCGACGGCCTTCGGTGAGATGTACTCGAGGACAGCCTCGAAAGAGTAGTTCTGCAGGGCTCCTATGGTAATCACAACGTTCATCCCCTCGGAGAGCATACCAACCTCAGTCTCGTCAATCTGTCCGTCGAAGATGAGGTCGTTCATATTCGCAACGGTCGCGACAGTCGTACCGTCGTTCATCGTATTTGCTTGAATCACTGAGTTTCCCACCTTCACGGGAATGTCGAGTATAAGCCCGCTGATGGTGGAGCGCACTAGAGTTGAGGAGGACTTGGCATTCGATGAAGAAACACCGTCCCTGATAACTTCCAGGACATCCTGTGCCGCAGCCCGTTCCTCCTTCGCCTGGTTGTAGGCCTGGAGAACCTTGTCATACTCCTCGGCGCTGACCAACTTCTTGGAATATAGTTCCTGTTCCCTGTCAAGGTCGGTCTTTGCCTGTTTCAGATTTATTTCGGCAAGACGGACACGGCTCTGGGCGTTGCTCAATGAGGACATCTCCGGAATCACATTCAGTTTTGCGATAACCTCCCCTTTTTCGACCGTCTGGCCTGCCTCCTTGTAGAGTTCGGCGATGATGCCGTTTATCTGGGGTTTGATGTTGACTTCGTTGCGTGGTGCAATCTTGCCGGTCACAACGGAGGTGCGTCTGATATCCGATATATTCACGTCAAGGTTCTGATACTTGACCTCTTGCGGGCGCGTCTTCTGATAGAGGAAGACGAAGGTCCCCACTACAAATACCGCAATCAATGCGAAAATGATGTACTTGAAATACTTTTTCATATAGTTGATTTTTTGTTATTATTCGTCTCTCATAGCATCCACCGGCTTGATTTTCATTGCTCTGGCAGTCGGGGCCAGTCCGGCTATCACCCCCAGTACCGCCAGCAGGGCAAGCGCCGTTACCGCGGTCCAGAAACTCAGGAAAAAGAGCGTTCCCGTGGCTTTCTCAAGCAATTGGAGAAGCAGTATGCTGAAGATGATGCCCCCGCATCCGGCAATGAGCGTCAGAGTGATGCTTTCCCCCATTATCTGGAAAAGAATCTCGCCAGGGAGTGCCCCGATGGCCCGCCTGATGCCGATTTCGATGGTCCTCTCGCGTACCGTCACCATCATTATGTTGCTCACCCCGATGGCCCCGGCAAGAAGGGTCCCGATTCCGACAATCCATATCAGCAGGTTTATCCCCCTGAAGAGATTGTCAATGATGCCGAAAACCTCCTGTGTGTTTGCGAAAAACATCGCATCCTTGTCGGTCGGGTCGAACAGGTGGGCATCGGAAAGAACTTTCCTCAGTTTCGTCTGAAGATGCTCCATATCTGTTCCCGGTGCGGCCAGAGTACTTATCATATCCACCGTGTTTCCTCTCCTGAAGATTTTCGCCGCCACCGTTATGGGAAGCGTGATGGTTTCGGAAGCCTCCCCGTTGATACTCATATTGCCTGTGCAGACATCCACTCCCACGACACGCAGAAAAACAGATCCCATCTGGACATACTTCCCGCAGGGGTCGCCTCCTTCGGGGAAGAGGGCTTCATATACCCTTTTGCCCAGGACACATACCTTCCTTTCCGCTGTGACATCCACAGAATTCAGCATACGTCCGTATTTGATGGAAGGAATCTCTATCAGATTATGCTCCGAATCAACCCCCTTCAGGCTTGCGTAATAGGACCTGTCACCATAAACGGTGTTCAAATTCCAGTTGTGAATCATTGGAGAAACGACTTCCAGCTCCGGAATCATCATTCTGATTCTCTCCACGTCCCTGTAAGTCATATTCCAATAGCGTCCATTCTGAAATCCTTTGTACGGCTTTGTAGTCTTTGACGCTCCGACAACTACGGTATTTGTGGCAAATCCGTCAAAATTCGCCATCATCTTCGACCTCAGGGCGTTCCCTCCGCCAATCAGGAAGAGCAGCATGAACAGGCCCCAGAAGATTCCGAACCCTGTGAGCAGACTCCTGCTCCGGTTTCTCATCAGAGCATCCACGATTTCGCGGAAAGAGTCAAAATCAAATCTGAAAAACTTCATAACTAATTCGCATTCAGGGCTTCAATAGGTTTGACCCGGGAGGCCTTCACGGCAGGGACAAGGCCTGCTATCGTGCCGGCAACCACCAGCACCACAGTAGCGCCGACCGCCGTCCCCATTCCGACGGTAGGATTTACAAACACTCTCATTGATTCATTGAGTACCGACACGGAAGACTGCCCGACCGTGGCATCCATAATCTCGCAGGCCACAAGCCCCAGAATCATACCAACGTATCCGAAAATTACGGTTATCGTCACACTCTCCGATATTATGAGTTTGACCACGGACCAGGGCCTGGCCCCGATGGCCTTGCGGATGCCGAATTCGTGAGTCCTCTCCTTGACGGTTATCAGCATTATGTTGCTCACCCCCGTTATTCCGCTGAGCAATGTCAGCAGGCCTATCACCCAAAGTGCGGTCCGCAACAATCCGGCTCCAGTCTCCATCTGCAGATGCTGGGTGAATCGGTTCCATATCCAGATGGCGCCGTCATCGTCGGGAGCGGCGTGGTGGGCATTGTTCAGGACCGTCTTAATCTGGGCCTCAAAAAATTCGTTGTCCTCTTCCGTCGGCAGACCGTGGAAGGTGAAGGTAATCTGGTTCACCTCCTCGCCCATATTGTAGATTGTGCGGAGGGTGGAGTAAGGAACATCCACGTCGCTGCTCCAGGTATCGTTGTCCGCCTTCAGGATTCCCACTATCTTGAAGGAGAGACTGTCCACTCTCACCTGCTTTCCCAATAACCTTTCATAGTCCGTCCTGCCGCCGAGAAGAGATTCCGCCTCACGGCTGTCAATGACAATCACCTTCCTTTGAAGCTTGATGTCCTTGTCGTTGAGGTACCTTCCGCAGACCATCTTCAGTTTGTCCATTTCGAATGTTGACGGATAGACACCCTGCATATTGACGTTGCTCAGATACTGGTCTCCGAACGACATCGTCAGACCGCTCTTGTTGACCTGGGTGGTCATATCGTCGATGTAGCCTCCGGTGACTCCGTTTTTCAGTGTCGCCATATCATCGGCGGTCAGCTTTATCCTGCGATCTGTCTGATAACCTCCGTACGGCTTTGAGGTATATCCTCCAAAAAGCCTCATAGAGTTGGATGCGAACCAGTCGCTGTCATCCATAAAGGCATTCATCAGACCGTTTCCCGCGCCCAGCAGCACGATAAGCATAAAGATTCCCCAGGATACGGCGAACCCTGTGAGCATAGTGCGCAACTTGTTGCGGCGCAGGGACTCCCATATTTCAACAAAAAGGTCGTGCATTCCAGGAATCTGTTCTAATCGTTAACTATCAGACCGTCGGATATGTGTATGCTTCTCTGTGCCTTGGAGGCAACCTTAAGGTCGTGCGTCACCACGACGAGGGTCACGTTTTCCTCCCGGTTAAGCGTGGACAGCAGATTCATCACCTCCTCGGAGGTCTTCGAATCAAGAGCTCCTGTCGGTTCGTCCGCCAGAATCAGCTGGGGATGGGTTATCAGGGCACGGGCTATCGCCACTCTCTGCTTCTGACCTCCGGACATCTCGTTGGGATAGTGGTCAGCCCAATCCAGAAGTCCCATCTTGTCAAGATACTCCATAGCAAGTGCGTGCCTCTTTCGGCGGCTCACCCCCTGATAGAAGAGGGGCAGTTCCACATTTTCCACCGCTGTCTTGAAATTTATCAGGTTGAAAGACTGGAACACGAACCCTATCAAGGTGTTGCGGTATGCTGCGGCATCCCGTTCGCTCAGGTCCTTGATAAGCCTGCCGGCAAGATGATATTCGCCGGTGTCGTAGGTATCCAGAATTCCCAGAATGTTAAGGAGAGTGCTCTTCCCGGAGCCGGAGGCGCCCAGAATGGATATGAATTCCCCCTTGTCCACCTGCAGATCAATCCCTTTCAGTACGTGGAGAGGCTGGTTCCCCGTATAGGTCTTGTTGATATTTTTCAGTTCGATGATCATAATTCTGCTTATAATACGCTGACTGCCACCCAGACGAGGAAGGCCATTATCGTGCCAATCCACAGGAGGAACAGCACAAGTCCCGGATGCCATTTCGGACTCTTGAAGTCGAAGATGAGCTGCAATCCTCCGTAAATCATTCCCAGCAGCGGAAGAAATATTATCAGAGCCAGGTCCAGTTTGGCAAAGAATGGTGATATCACCGGACGAATATTGGGGTATTCCGCCACAAAGCCGTTCCAGGTTCCAATGAAATCCGAACCCAGAAATACACTCGGAATAATGACCAGACCGAGCCCGACCATTATCGAAACACTTGTCACAATCAGTCCTATACCGATGAAAACCCCGAATATTCTCAGCAGTACGCGCCAGAATTCGGAGGAATTTGACTGCTGAACGCGGTATTCCGCAGTTCCGTCCTCAACGTTCCTCTCAATTTCCCCCACTGTTCCCTTCTCGCCGTGGAGCTTGAGTTTTTCCTTGACCGTACGGGCGGCGGGCATACAGAGCCACATCACCGCATAAGCTATCGGCAGGAACAGCCCCACTTCGTCAACACTCCTTTTTCCTATATAGATAAGAGCCACGCAGAGCAGCAGGAATAGGACTCTGACTGCCGTAATGTCCACTTTGAAATATGCGGAAACCCCGGCAAGGACTCCTCCCATCATCTTGTTGTCAAGATCACGATAGAGTTTCTTCACCGGCTTTTCCTCCTCCACGGGGCCTGTCTCTTCTGCCGTAGTCTCCGCGCTCTCTTCCTCAATCTGGTCAGGTTTCCCGAGAATCGCCAGCGTCTCTTCCACGACTCTGACGTCAACGACTCCGGACTCCCCGCATTTTTCCATAAATAGTTCGGCCATCCTCTCCTCGATGCCTTCCAGTATTTCCTTTCCTTCCGGACGGCTTTTGTAGAACGCCCCCAGTTCCTTGAGATATCTGTCCACCGTTTCATAGGCCTGAACGTCCATAGAGAAGGGGCAGCACCCTATGCTTACTTTTTGCAAATTGTTCATTTCCTGAGAGTTTCTATTGTTTTTATCATTTCGTTCCATTCCTTGTCCATCTGGAGAAGCATCATTCTTCCCTTGTCAGTGATGCAGTAATACTTGCGGGGAGGCCCCTGGGTGGACTCTTCCCAGCGGTACGAAAGCACTCCCTGATTCTTCAGCCTGATGAGCAGAGGATAGATTGTCCCCTCCACCACTATCATATTGGCCGCCTTCAGCTCCTCTATGAGGGAGGAGGCGTAGGACTCCTTCCTGTCGAGAACACTGAGGATGCAGTACTCCAGCACCCCTTTCCTCATCTGGGATCGCGAATTGTCTGTAATCACTTCCATACCGGACAGTTATGAAAACCTGGCCATATTCTCTGCGGTTACGGGAAGACCCATCATCTGGCACTTCTTGGCCGGGGTGTCGGCGATGGGGGCGACAATCCATATCACTACATATATCCAGAAACTGACGGCCCCGAAGAGGATGCCGGCAAGAAATATGATTCTGAGGATTGTCACGTCTATGCTGAAGAATGCTGCAAGGCCGCTGCATACGCCGGCGATTTTCTTGTCGTCCGGGTTGCGGAAAAGTTTTCTGGGTTCACTCATTTTCTTATATGTATTTTGGTTGTTGTTTCTGCTGTTCTTTGTCACGGGAGAGCCGTCGGGCCATCCCAATGATTCTATTATCGCCTCGACGGCGGCTATGTCAATAACCGTGCCCTTGGTTCTTTCTCCGAAAAGATCGGCAATCCTTGCCTCGATTTCAGGCATCACTTCCTCTTTCTGATCATCGGGCAGTTTTGTACGGAATTCCTCAAGGTATTCGCTCAAACACTGGAACGCGTTGTCATTCAGAGTGAAACATTTGCCGTTCAGTCCTATTTCAGTTGTCTTGTACATTTTGCATAATATTTTCCAATGCAAAGATATAATATTTTTTTAATACCTTGTATCGCAAAGTAGTAAAAATTTAAAATTATTTTGCCGTCGGGCGAATGGCGGCGTTCTGCAAATCGTCCAGTCAGTCATACATACGGAGAATTTTTCCTTTCTTGTTGAATTCCAAGTCAAAGCCGTTGCTGAGTTCCTGCAGCGAAAATGTTGAAAAGAACTTCGTGCCAAGAAAAAGGTCTCCTTCCCCTTTTTGTGCAGGGATATCCTTTTTTATTCCTTGATTCTCGAATCAATAATGATGGTTACAGGACCGTCATTAATGAGGCTGCATTGCATATCCGCTCCGAAAACCCCTTTGAAGACTTGTCTGCCTGCTTTTTCTGCCAGGAGTTCGCAGTATCTGTCATATAGCGGAACGGCCAGATCATGACCCGCCGCTCT
>JAGHVE010000148.1 GCA_018064445.1 Candidatus Cacconaster equifaecalis | reverse complement strand
GAGGATGCGTCCGTCAGTAAATGCTATAGTCATATTGATATCAAATGTTTAAAGCCTGCAAATATAATAAATTCCCGCGTCAATTCCAATCAGAATTCTTCACGTATATTATAGTTGTTGCGTTCGCTGTTGCTTCGGGCTATCATCTCCCCGACAAAGCCGGCAAGGAAGAGCATCACGCCCAATATCACGGCCACGAGAGCCAGATAGAACAAAGGCTGGTCGGTGACAGGACGGAACCTGACACCCTGGGACTGATGTATCAGTTTGGCTGCGATGATCCATACGGTCATCACGAAACCGACAAGGAACATGAAGAGTCCGCTGTAACCGAAGAAATGCATTGGTTTCTTGCCGAAAGTACTGAGAAACCAGAGAGACTGCAGGTCGAGGAAACCGTTCACGAAACGCTCCATTCCGAACTTGCTCTTGCCGTACTTGCGTTTCTCGTGATGGACGGGTTTCTCGCCTATGCGGGTGTAGCCTGCATTCTTCGCCAGGTAAGGGATATATCTGTGCATCTCCCCATAGACCTCGATGCTCTTGACGACCTCGCTGCGATATGCCTTGAGACCGCAGTTCATATCGTGCAGTTTGATGCCGGTTATCATTCGGGCCGTTGCGTTGTACAGTTTGCTGGGAAGGTTCTTGGTCAGGGCGTTGTCTTTCCTGTGCTGCTTCCAGCCACTGACAACGTCATACCCGTCCCTGACTATCATATCATAGAGTTCAGGAATTTCATCCGGCGAATCCTGAAGGTCCGCGTCCATAGTTATGACGACTTCGCCTGCGGCACGCTCGAAACCGCAGTATAGTGCAGCTGACTTCCCGTAGTTGCGGCGGAACCGGATACCGTGCACAGCCCCATCCGTCGAAGCTATCCGCTGAATGCAGGGCCAAGAGCCGTCGGTGCTTCCATCGTCTATGATTATCACTTCATAAGAATACGAATGTGCCTCCATCACCCTCCCTATCCAGGCACAAAGTTCCGGGAGAGACTCCGTCTCGTTGAAAGACGGAACCACTACTGAGATATCCAAAACGCTACTGTTCATCTATATGGTCTGATTCGAAAGGATTTTGAGGAACTATAGTCCTGGAGAATATGGCAGAAAGGACTGTGCCGTAAACGAAGCAATATACAAGATTCGCAAAGAGCCCTATCACTGGCAACTTCGGTATCAGATTTTCCAACTGCTCTTTAGTGTTGGCATCGAGCATTGAATTATAGTTCTGCATCATTGTCTCGAAAGCTTCCGAATACATATCAGGCTTCAGGAGCGTTGAATACAGGTAATTGAATGCCGAATAGACGAACGCTGAAAGAAGGGCTACGATGACGCCGAACAGGAAAGCATCAGAATTGCCGGCATCGCTGTGCAAGGAGACGAACTTCTTCATGAACGCGTACATAAGCCAGGCGCAGCCCACCAGTTTGGCAAGCCAGAGCACGACAGCAACAACGCTGGAACCCGTAATGGCATTGAGTGCTACACAAACGACCGGTATCAGTCCAAGCACAAGACCTGGCATTCCCGCCTCGGTCCAAATCGTTTTTTTGTTTGTCATCATATTAATTTTGCAAATACTTCAATAGCCTGATATTCGGGCATACCCAGAGAATCGAAAATGTGCGCCGTGTTCTGGGTCCTGTCCTCAGCCCTCTGCCAGAATTCCCTCGGATCGTCGCCGGGGAACGGGACTATGTCCTTCTGGGACAGATGGTGATAAATGGCGTAGCGTTTCTCTACGACTTCCAACGGGCTGAGAGGAACGGCCATATCAATGCGGGCGATTTCCCACTCCATCCATGCACCCCTATACAGCCAGATATGGCAATTGTCAGTCCTTTTCGCGCCGGCATCGCGCAACTGCTCGAAAGCCTCGAGAGCAGCCTCGGTGCAGACCCTGTGAGTGCCGTGCGGATCCGCCAGGTCGCCTGCCATATAAATCTGATCGGGCTGGATACGCTCCATCAATTCCTTTATTATGTCTATGTCAACCTGTGTGCGCGGGAATTTTGCTACACCTCCTGACTCATAGAATGGGAGGTTCAGAAAATGGACATTTGTCTTTTCGTTGAGACCGAACGAACGGTCAGCGCCCTTTGCCTCTGACCTTCTGATTGCAGCCTTAATGGCGAGCAGTTCTTTGGGCTCCGGTTCTCCGGGCTTCTTAGTGGCTATGAGCCTGCGTATTTCATCAACCTTGTCACCGTAGCCGAGTTCCGCCGCAGCATCTATGTGCTGTATGACCACGTCATCGTGAACCGCGAGGTCGCCGGAAGTCTCGTATGCGACGTGCACATCGTGACCCTGATGAACCAGACGGATGAATGTTCCTCCCATAGAAATCACGTCATCGTCAGGATGAGGCGAGAAGATGAGGACTTTCTTGGGGAAAGGATTCGCAGGAACGGGGCGGGTGCTATCGTCAGCATTGGGCTTGCCGCCCGGCCATCCGGTTATGGTATGCTGAATCTCATTGAAAACTTCTATGTTGATCTGGTCGAAAGGTCCATACAGATCTATGAGCTCTTCCAAAGAATTCTCCAGATAGTCCTGATTTGTCAGTTTCAAAATAGGCTTCCCTACCTTCTGGCAGAGCCAGGTAACAGCTTTGCGACGAAGTTTGTCCGTCCAATCGCAGGAGCCAATGAGCCAGGGGGACTCTATCCTGCTCAAAAGACTTGCCGCCGGGGCATCCACAACCATTATGACATCATCGTGATTCTGGAAATATGA
>JAGHVE010000104.1 GCA_018064445.1 Candidatus Cacconaster equifaecalis | reverse complement strand
CACCTTCAGGGCCGTTGCGCTCTGGCTTGCAATAAGAAGTTCATACTCCTTCCATACAACGGATTTCACCAGGTCGAGGTTCTTGCCTGTGAAATCGATCTCCTCTCCAAGTTTGACCGCCTCTGTCTGGGTATAGGCATCAAATACAGGAGCCGTCAGGTTGAACTTCTCGGAAGCGGTCACGTCGATGGTCTTGCCGGCTCCCCAGATGGCCGTGATGACCACAGGATTGTCCGCACCGGCAGTCGTGACGGCCGGAGCCTTGAACTTGATGGCGTCTGCAGTATGGGATACGAAGACATCAGCCAGCAGTTCCACGTCGGCGAACTTAATCTTGGTCACCTGCTCGAGGTTTCGTCCGGAGACAGTGATTTCCGTACCGACTGTACCGGCCTTGGGCTCGAAACCGCTGACAAGCGCGTCAGTAACGGGAACGGAGATGAAATAGGGATGTGTATAGCAGACAGTCTCCTCTTCGGGACCGAACATCTGAATGGTCGCGGAATGGACGTTGTCGCTCTGCTCGAACTCGGGGAACTCGGGTATCTCGAAAGAGAGTTCCTTCAGTGACTGGCTGAGAACCTTCGCATCCTTGGTGCCCACCACCACACTCTTCACCTGGTCGAGATTGATACCCGTGACAGAGACTTTGGTGCCCTGGAAGGCCTTGACTGCGCCGCTTTCGTCAGCAAGGGGAGAAAGAGTCTGGACCGCAGGGGTGTGTTTCACCTCCGAGGTTCCGTTTTTGACGCAGGAAACGCCGGATAACATCACAGCAACTGCTGTCAGGAAATATGCTATTCGTTTCATATGCTACTTGGTGATTTTGGTATAATCATAATCATGCTTCTGCCAATAGCAGTCGTATGTGAATTCGGAAAGTGAGGCAGGCTTGTTGCTGTTCGTCTGATCAATCTTGAAATTGATCTTCCTGACACGGATGAAGCCTATCCTCTTGATGTTCTCGAGGCTGGTGATCTTGGTTCCGGGGTTGGCGGGATCGTCGACCTTGATGGCACCGCGATAGTCGTGATAGAGAACCATTATGACTGCATCGATATTGTCATAGACTTTGTCAACCTTCCTGTCAGCATCTGCAATGAGACCGGGAGCATAAGCCTTGTCATTGATGGTTCCGACAAGATTGGTGCAGCTTACACCGGCAACGGTATGGGCGTTGACGTCTATGGGGAACGACTGCTCGTCAATGGTCTTGAGCTCCTTGTTCAGGACCTTGTCGATAATGGCCTTCTCCGCCACGTTGCTGGCGTTCAATGCCCTGAATGTAAGGACTGTGGAGCCGTAGATTGCATCAGTATTGTTGCCGGGGATACGTGTCTTCGTGCTGTTGTCTCCCTGAATCGTAGGCATATTCTTGAAGATGCTGTTGGAGTTGGCGGGAGAGTAGAAGATGATGTCGCAGGCATTGTTGCTGTAGCAGAAGAAATAAGGAGGGATGGTATTGTAGTCCGCTTCGCTCAGACCGGGATTCTGTGAACCGGTATACTTGGTTCCCCTCTCCTTCGCAAGAGGGTCAAGGTTCTGCCATTCGGATGTGTGGTAAACCTTTCCTGTCTCAGGGGAGAAGAACACCTTGAGCTCTCCGTAGCAGCTGTGGCCGTAAGTCGTGACAGCCTGCCAGAACTTGATCTTGGGAACGTTGACAACGAAATTCTCTGCGAGGACCTTCGTCTCGTTCTCGTCAAAGTATGTGGCTTTGAGCTGGGTAGGGGTCTCTCCTTCGGGGAAACCCGCCTCGGGAATAGAGAACGATATCTGGGACTCGGTCTTGGTCATGTTGCACTGTACATCGCCGGCATAGATTGCATCAACCTTGTCGAGATGCGTTCCGGTTAGGACAACCTGAAGACCAACATCCACCGCCCCTTCGAATTCATGGGCATCGAACATAGGGACATAACGTATGATGCTCAATTTGTGAGACTTGGAAGGATCGGTGGGCACAATCTTCGAACCGTCTGAATAGGTCATCGAGATGGCCGCGCTTGCATCCTCGACATAAGGCACCTTGACGACTATTTCCTTGTCGTTGCGGGAAACCATCTCGGCTACGTGACCATCCTTGTATCCGTCCGCCGTGAAAACCACGGAGTAGGCGCTGTTGAGGTTCTCACCTATGATCATCATCTCGGCACCCATCTCGGCGCTGGTCTGGATAAGCTCGGATTTGAGTGACGGGACTGCGAACGAGACCTTGAACTCTTCGGGAGATTCTCCTTCTCCCACGGCATTCACGAGACGGATCTTTCCGCCGGTCGTTCCTTCCACGACACGCAGGGACAGTCTGGTGTTGGACACCTTCTGGCTGATTTCCACCTGCTTGCTTCCGATGAACGCCTTGGTGACGTTGCTGAGATATTCACCTGTGACTATGATCTCGGCACCGACCGGAGCGGATTGAGGGGTGAACCCCTGGACCTGCGGCAACTGGTCAGCCGTGTCGACTATTGAAATCGACTCACAGGAAACAGCCAAAGCTGTAATTGCAGGCAATATGAAGAATAATAACTTTTTCATAGCGATAAACATTAATAACCGGGGTTCTGTGCAACTGTAGGATTGATATTTCTTACAGATGTAGGAATAGGGAGAGTGCACTGCCAGTCCTCGATGGGATTGACCGGATGAGGATAAGAGCTGTAGAGTGGCTCCGTCGCGAGGAAGTTGTTGACTGTCGATGTCGCGATACCCCAGCGGAGGAGGTCATACCAGTGTTGGTTCTCCAGCGCGAGTTCGATACGGCGCTCGTGACGCAGTGCCTGACGGAAAGCGTAACGGCTGTTGAGTTCGTCAAGAGTCCTGGGAGCGAGTCCGGCACGTCCGCGGACGGCGTTGATGAGAGCGAGCGCCTCATCGTCCGGACCTGAGACTTCGGAAATCGCCTCGGCCAGCAGGAGCATTGCGTCTGCGACCCTCATTATGGGGAAATCAGTCTCCGCATCGTTGGCGGTCACCATCGTGTAGTCGATGAACTTGTTGCAGAAACGGCCCTGTACAGGGTTGTCCACCACTTCACCGACGGCGTTGATGTAACTTTCCTTCAACGTGACATCCTTGCGCAAATCGCCCGCCTCATACTCGGCGATGAGATTGTCGGAAGGATAGTTGTAATGCTTTGGACTTCCGACGACCACTGCGCCGCCATTGTTGAGGGGACCGTACAGAGTGCTGAACGGTGCTCCGATTCCGAGGTTGCCGGCTTTGTATCTGATAGCAAAGATTATCTCCTCGTTCATCTCGTTGTCGACGGCAAAGACCCTGTCATAAGGGACAAGCGAACCTTTGTACCTGTTCTTCACGACCTGGGCCAGAAGTTCCCTGGAATAGCTGTAGCCGGATTCTCCGGGCTGATAGATTGTCATTCCAACCTTCGCGAGAAGGAATCTTGCGGCATCCATTTCGGCACGGCCGGACAAGGAAGCATCCACTTTCTCGGGAAGAAGCTCCCCATTTATGATTGTTTCGAGATCCGCTATGATGAGTTTATAGACATCCTCAACGGGAGAACGCTGCAGATTGCGCGCATCGGCATAGTCCTCCGAAGACTTCATTATGAATACGGGCCCCCAGAGACGCACGAGATTGAAGTAAACCAGAGACCTGAGGAAACGGGCCTCGCCTTCATACTGATTGCGGTTGGCCTCGACTTTGGCCTTGTCAAGATTCTCAAGTACGGTATTGGCCCTCTTGATGGTCTTGTAGCATCCTTTCCAATAATCGTCGAGGAAGTTGTTGGAGGTGGAGATGGTAGCCTGGTCGAGTTCCTCGATAAGCTTGGTGTCATTTGCCGATGAGCCGGATTCCCTCATCCTGACATTGTTTGTCCTGAGTTCCGTGACGGCCCATTCGTTGTTCAGCACATCGTACATTCCGTTGTACATGCCGATGACAACGTTGTTCAGGGAAGCGTCGTCCTTGATATAGCTGTCGGCCGCAATGTCCGAAGGCGGGAATTGGTCAAGATTGCAGGATGCGAAAAGACAAGCGGCAGCGAATATTGTAAATATCTTCTTCATTGTCTTGTAATTTTAGAATTTGACATCTATACCGAATGTAACAGTTGAAGTGACGGGGAAGCCGCCCTTCTGATAGCCGGATACAAGCGGAGAATCATAATTGCTGCCGGTAGTGGTCCTGGACTCGGGGTTGATGCCCTTGTAGCTCTTGCCCCAGAGATATGCCAGGTTGTTGCCGGTCACATAGAAGCGCAGTCCGGAGAGAGCGTTCTTGAGATCTTTCTTGGTGAGTGTGAAACCTATCGTCGCATTCCTCAGGCAGACATATGATGCATCCTGAAGAGGATAGTCTGTAAGACAAATGTTGTAACCCGCCTTGCCGTAAGTGGTCTTGCCGTCGCCGGGATGGGACTCGCTTACCCAACGGTTGTTGATATAAGCCCTGTTGTACTTGTGGGTTTCGTTGTAGTAGACATCGCCGTTGTACACCATACCGCCCTGCACTCCCTGAATAAGGAAGGACACGTCAAACCTCTTGATCTTGAATGTGTTGGTCATACCGTAGTTGAAAGCCGGATAGGGACTGCCGAGAGGCACGCGGTCATCCGTGTTGAGCACTCCGTCCCCGTTGGTATCCACTATGCGCAGACCTCCCGGAACATCATTGGACATATGGGGGTTCGCCTCAATCTCATCAAGGCTGTTCCATACTCCGTTTGTCTTGTATCCGAAGAACTGGATAAGGGGATCACCCACTCTCGCGATGTAGTTCTCATCACGTTCGCCGAGGGTTATCATCTGCGCCTCGCCGCCGATCTCGAGGAGACGGTTGCGGTTGAATGAGAGGTTGATGGATGTGCTCCAGGTGAAGTCCTTCTTCTGGATGTTGTAAGTGTCGAGCTGGAACTCCATACCGGCGTTGCGGACCCTGCCTATGTTGTTCCAGTATTTCGTGAATCCCGTGAAACTCTGGGTAGGCTGGGCGAAGAGCAACGACCTTGTTATGGAATAGTAGGCATCGACAGAGAGGTTGATTCTCGAATTCAGCGCACCGAAATCCAGACCGACGTTGAACTCATCAGTCTGCTCCCAGGTCAGGTTGGGATTTGAAAGGGATTCGGAGATGTTGGCGGCACCTGGAATGAGGGAGCCGTTGCCGCTGCCCGTCGTATAGTTCGCACCGCTGAAGAGTTCCATGGACGAGGTGTAAGCAACGTTGTTGTTGCCGGTGACACCGTAAGAAGCGCGGAGTTTCAACTGATTGAGCCAGTTGACATCCTTCATCCAAGGCTCCTGGCTGATACGCCAGCCCGCTGATACTGAAGGGAACCAGGCGTTGCGTTTGTCCTTGGAGAACAGGCTTGAACGGTCGAGACGGATGGAAGCTGAGAGCAGATACCTGTCATCATAGCTGTAAGTCACACGTCCGAGTCCTGATTCGAGGATCTCGTTCGGATAGCGGAATGTGCCAGTACCGGCCCCGTTGCCGTTGTTGGCCGCAGCAATCTCGAACACGGTCGCCGCGTTGAGGGTGTGAATGTCATCCGTGGGGAATCCGGTAGCCGACATATGGACTTTCTGGAGCCTTGTGAATTCGACCGTGTAACCGAGGAGGGCGTTGAAAGCGTGCTTGCCGGCCTTCAGGTCATAATTCAGCGTGTTCTCCGAGAGCAGGTTCATGCGAAGGACGCTGGAATAGGTCGCCGCACTGGGATCGCCGTCCTTCTTTGCTCCGTACATCGAATATGTGTAGCCGGGAGCGAAACGCACGTTCGCGCCGTCGGAAGTCCTGAACTTGAGTCCTTTGCATATATTGATCTCCAGATAGGCGTTTGCAAGGGCATTGAATGCCTCATTGGAACGCTCTGTCGTCTCCATAATATGCTTGGGGTTGTTGTTGGAAGAGCTGAACGGGCTGGCCTTGGAAGACCAGGTGGGGTTGCCGTATTCGTCGGGATCGCCCACAGGAGCGCTGAGGGAATTGAAGTGGCTTCCTCTCGCATAGCCGGAATATCCGGTCAGAGCCGTTGACCAGTCATTATGCCTTACGGGAAGGAATGAAGGGGTACGGTAGAAGTCGATGAAGTTGTTTACCGGACGGCTTGTGTTCTGATAAGCGAAAGACACGTTGACACCGAACTTCACAATCTTGGAAAGGTCGAGATCGAGCTTTGTCCTGAAATTGATCTTCTTGTTCTCGTTCTGCCACATCAGACCCTTGTCATCCGTAGCGGAAGCCGAAATGTAATATCTGGATCCCGGTTTTCCTCCTGAGACAGAGAACTGGATGTTCTTGATGTCCGCGAAATTGCGAAGACCCTCGCGCTGCCAGTCCACGGAACCCATATTCTCCTCAAGCCAGGCACCGATCTTGTCCTGAGTCTTCACGGCGGGGCCGCCCCAGGACTCTTCCAGAATCTGGAGGTCACGGTATTCCGTCTGGGTCATGATATCGTGCAGCTTATAGGCATATTTCACGCCCTCGTACACTTTCACCGAATATGAAGGCTTGTCGATATCGCCGCTCTTGGTGGTGATCATTATGACACCGTTCGCGGCGCGGGAGCCGTAGATTGCTGCGGAAGAAGCATCCTTGAGGACTTCGATGGACTTGATGTCGCTGGCATTGACAGAATTGAGTCCGTCGGCAACAGGATATCCGTCGACAATCACAAGCGGGCCGCTGTCAGCGGAAATGGAACCGGTACCGCGTACCCGGATGGTGGGAGTTACACCAACTTCAGAAGTCGTGTTGCTGATGGTAAGACCGGCAACCTGGCCCTGAAGCGCTGTCGCGACATCAGATACAGGAATGTCAATCAGACCTGCGCCATCGAGCTTGGAGATGGAACCTGTGAGGTGAGACTTGGCCTGAGTACCGTAACCGATGACCACGACCTCATCCAGAGCGGTGATGTCTTCTTCAAGAATGACGTTCAAAGTGAGAGATTTGCCGGGAGCTACCTCCTGGGTCTTGTAACCGATGGAGGAGAACACCAGGACCGCATCGTCCGAGCTGACCTGAATGCTGTAATTACCGTCGAGATCAGTCACCGTACCGGCGGCTGTCCCCGAGCCCTTCAGCATCACAGATGCACCTGCAAGCGGCCCTACATTGTCAGAAACGACACCGTGGACGGTTCTGACCTGAGCATACGATTGCACCGCGATACATAGCAATATCGCAACTGCAACGGAAAACCGAGGCATTTTGTGTGAAAACATTGTTTTTTAGTATTAGTTGAAATTAGCGTCTATGGTTGTGTTTCACACAAATTTAGAGCACATCACGAAGCTTTCCAACGAACTTGGAGGGGCCACGGAAAAGAAGTGGACAAGAAGTAGATTCGAGTGGACGCCAGAATAGGCTAAGATGAAGATAATGAACCAATTACCCTCAAAATAAACATCAAAAAAAGTGGGTTTGATTAGTCGCCGTATCCTATGGATTTTACCCTTTCCTCAAAATCTTCCCGGCAGATGGAGTCATTTTTTATCTGCGCCCTGTAATTATAGATCGTATTGACGGAATAGCGCAGAAGGGATGCAATATGAGAAGATTGGGTGATTCCAAGTTTGATAAGAGCGAATATTCTCAGTTCCGTATTGAGTAGCGCACCCTTCTTCAACTCAATCCGGCATTCCGGTTTCAGAAGAGCATTGAAGTCCTCCACAAAGGATGGGTACAGGTGCAGGAAAGCATTGTCGAAACTGTCATAAAAGTCCTGGAATTCCTTCTCGCTTTCTTTAAGGGACTGATGCTTCTTGAGCTTTACAAGGTATGAGGAGCACATTGAAAGGAAGAGTCCCAGGTACTCCTCCTTTGCAGAATTGGCCTCAGAAACGTCCTTGAGAGATTTGCTGAGCCGCTCATTCGCTTCCTTCAAGGAAGTGGAAAGACGGGTGATTTCGCGATTTGCCCGGATTGTCCTGACATTAAGCAGTAGCATCATCAACAGGAAGAGGAGCAGGACAATCGACAGGGAGAAGATGACTCTGTTAGTAGTCCCTATTCGTTTCTGGTTCTCCTCCATTTTCTGGTTGTAAGCCGATTCTATGGACGGCAGATAGCGGGCTATCTGCAGGGGGCGCAAGCGCGCATTGAAGAAGAGTGCGTCGGAAAGAGCCGCCTGAACATATTGGAACGCTCTGTCTACATCTCCGCGTTTCAACAGCATACGCGACAGGCAGCAAATTGACGCATTGTCTTTCACCGCATTTTCAATATCGGAACACGCCGACTCCGCATACCAATGAATTGCCTCATCGTCATTCCCGAGCCTCTCCTGAATATGCCCTCTGTAGAACGTCGCCACGGAATAGTCCACGCTCATATAATCCACGCAGTTGATCCACAGGCACGCGAGACTGTCCGCCCGACGGTAGTCCTTCATTGACGATGCCAGCAGAGTGGCCATTTCAAGATGTATCTTTGAGTCATCCGGAGTTGAGTCCACTATCCGCTTCCGGTACTCTCTGGACATCTTGACATTACCGTGTCTCCCATCATTGGAGATATCACTGGAATCAATGCTAAGCCTTTGAAGGTAATACAGATACCTCAATTGTTGCTCAGGAGTCATATCCGACTCTGTCAGCTTGGCCTCATCTATCACCCTACTGCTCTCCAGATGGTAGCCAGCAACACAAAGCAACATCGCCTTGTCCAAAATGGCATCATTGATCAGGTCTCTGTTTCCTATTTCCCGGGCAGCCGACAATTTTCCATCGGCAGCGGAGAGAGCCTGGTCAAACTGATATGAAAAGCACAGGGAATAAAGCTGGTCGTACAAGCCGTATTGCTGTAACGGAGAGATGTCTTTCTTGGAAATCATTGACAGACAGAGACCGATCTTGCTGTCGTGCAAAGAGGAAATCTCAGCTTTCTTTTCCAGACAATTGTCCAAAGCGGCGATATCTGCGACATAGGATGGAAGCGCCGTTGCAATCACTGACCATATGACAATCAATAATTTCATCATCCAAAGAAACATAAATATTGTTTAAGTTCCAAATCATTTCAGGCCTGAGCCGCC
>JAGHVE010000133.1 GCA_018064445.1 Candidatus Cacconaster equifaecalis | reverse complement strand
CTGGGAAAGGTCTTCCTCATATATGGACGCGAGGAAATGCGAAGACAGGAAGAGCCTTTCCGACTTCCTGCTGAGGCTCTATGAACCCGAAATACGTCTTGTATCTGCGGTCGGCCTTCTGGAAGTGGTTGATTTTGAAAAGAACGGACAATTGATGGTACAGCTTGTCAATTGCAACGGGAACCATTACGATGAGAAGTCTCTTACCGAGGATTTCATCTCCCCGGTACTCGATATCGTGCTCAGAATCCGGCTTGACAGGCGTCCCAAGGCCATCTGCCAACAGCCTGACGGAAAGAATCTGGATTTCAGATGGAATGACGGCTACGCCGAGGTGAAGATTCCAAGACTGGATATCCACTCCACTATTGTGGTCTCCAACGGTGGTTTTTGATGGCGGACGGAGCGGAAAAACATCTGCCGTTCTACCACTCGTAGTAGTAACAGATGGCTCCCATTACTGCATTGCCGCGCTCAAGATAGATATTGTCGGTCATTTCGCTCCCTGAGTCGATTGCGTTCTGCTCTCCATTGCGGACGGTGATTTTCACAGGATGGTTGAAACAGAGCGGATTGTCGGGGAACTGCCTGTATGCGCTGAGTTGCACGGTGCCCTGTTCCCTCTTGAGCCAGGTCTGGCCGCATTTGTATCCAAGGAACTGTCCGGAGTCGAAATAATATGTACCGAGGAAGAAGTCCTCCAGGCCACTGCTCAGATATTCCATATCCTCCGTCAGCGTGTTGAACGCCCTGATGCAGGCCTCCATCGAGCATTCCGTCTCCGAATTGAGGAAAAGGTTCAAACCCACGACCATTGATTTCCGGTCCGTCTCCATCAGCGTGTATTGATCGCCGGAAGACACCTTGCGGTCTGCTGTGCGGATACCTTTGAACAGGGTACCTTTTGGAAGTTTCTCTCCGTTCCATACGATGTCGGGCTTGGTATTGGCGCGGACAGTTGTCCAGATCTGGTCCCTGACGCCGGGTTCAGGCTGGACCAGTTCGACCTTGCAGGACTTGTAGTACGGAATCTTGAAATCGAGGCTTATGCTGTTATGGGCGCCGAATTTCGAGAAAAGAGGCGTCTCAAGGAATACTTTCTCATACTCCTTCTCATCGACATAATCCATATTGAGGCAGGCCAGTTCATAAATCTTGCCGCTGACGCAAAGCACTCCGTCACAATAGATGTTCATAAGACACTGTCCCGGATGATGCCAGTTGTCAAAATCTCCGCACAGATAGATATTATCTATCCTCCCCTCGCCTTCAGCGCTGAAGATGACAGCCTTGCCGTCCTCGCCGAAAGGGGCCATGCATTTGTTGACGTTGGTGAATGTCCTTCCGCAGTCGGTATTTCCGCTGCAGGACCATAGGGCAATTGTAGCCATCAGCAATACAAGTCTTTTCATATTGAACTTGAAATTGAATCAGTCATCCAATCCTTCGATTGTTTCGATTGTTCCGTCCGGATTGAAGGTCAGTTCGCAGACCTTCAGACTGCGTAGCCAGGATTTTCCGCCGGAGGGAACGCTGTCGTGATGGAACAGATACCATTTGTCCTTCCACTCGATGATGGAGTGGTGTGTCGTCCAGCCCACAACCGGGGTGAGTATCACACCCTTATATGTGAAGGGCCCGTACGGATTGTCTCCGATTGCATAGCAGAGCAGGTGGCTGTCTCCGGTTGAATAGGTGAAATAGTATTTTCCGTCCCTCTTGAACGTCCAGCTTGCCTCGAAGAAGCGGTGAGGGTCATCGGCAGCGAGAGGCTTGCCCTCTTCATCGATTACCTGTACCGGCTTCGGCTTCTCGCCGAACTGAAGCATATCTTCTGAAAGCTTTACCACGCGGCTTGGGAGGGAAGGCTGGCTGCCTCGAGGAAGATTCGGACTGTCAGGCGTATTGTTCTTCGCCGGGTCCTCTATACCGATATTGTCCCTGTATGACTGAAGCTGTCCGCCCCAGAGACCCCCGAAATACATATAGTACTCGCCATCATCGTCTTTGAGGATAGCCATATCGATGGAGTAACTGCCGTGTACAGGTTCTTTCTGAGGAATGAACGGACCTGCAGGATTGTCTGCCACTGCGACACCGTGGCGGAATACGTCATTCTTATCCTTCATCGGGAAGAACATATAGTACTTCCCATCCTTTTCGTGCACGTCGCAGTCCCAAAGCTGGCGTCCGTGCCAGGCGATGTCCTCCTTGCGCAACACACATCCGTGGTCCGTAACCTTTCCGGTCATAGGGTCTCCGTCGATGGAGAGGACGTGGTAGTCTTTCATAATGTACTGGTCGCCGCTGTCATCCTCCACGTTGGTGTCATCCTCCCAGTCGTGCGAAGGATAGATGTATATTTTACCGTTGAACACATGTACGGAAGGATCCGCCATATAGTCTTCAGGGAAGAGATATCTTTTTACAACTTTCTTTGCCATAATTATTTGGAATTGTCAGCAGCATTGTTTCTTTCTTCTATCGCCCTGTTGATTTCCTCCATTTTTCCATCGCTGAGTTCATACTTGCTGATAATCCACATTGCAAGTACGAGCAGTATTGCAGGGATAACGCAAACGAGCCAGAGGATGCCCTGCTCTGCAAGAGCCGTCTGTTGCGGGAGCGCAGCATTGAATCCGACTATTGCAAGGACGAGCCCCGGAACAACGCCTCCGAGCGCCATTCCCGCCTTGAAGAAGATTCCGGTGAGGGCGTTCACGATACCCGCGATACGGCGTCCGGTGGTGAATTCACCGTAAGCGACAACCTCGGGAACAAGGGCCCACATATATCCTGTCGCCACGATGATGCCTGTGCTCTTGACGAACTGGGCGATACAGAGTGCCCAGAAATGGCTTTTGATTGCCGGTATCGAGACGAAAAGATACATCATTGCCATACCGGCGATTGCAGTGCCGAGGAAGAGATAGAACATTCCTTTCTTCCCTATCCTGCGCTTGATTGCAGGTACCAGAGGCATGAAAATGAATGCGGGGATTGTGCCGAGCCACATGAATGCTGTGGTCATAAGAGGTGTTGCACCCACGTTATATGTCATAAAATATGCGTCGGCGGCATTTCCCACGCTCATCATTGCAAATGCTGTGATGAAGAAGAAGGCCAGTATGCGCAACGGCTTGTTTCTGATGAATTCCATCCAGAGGTCGCTGACCTTCACATTGGCCGCCTCCTTCTGGTCCATTACGACTCTTTCCTTGCACTGGGAGAAGCAGAAGAAGAGCAGCAGGAGACCGGCAAGCGCGAAGATGGCAATTGTGATGAACCAGGCCCGAGGGTCTGTAGGGGTGCCGCTGCCGGCAGTACGCATTGCGGCAGGAACGAAGAGGGCGATAACCAGAGGAAGGGACTTTACCGCAAGCGCTCCGAGGTTCGCCATGAACATTCTGGTGGAGGTAAGTATTGTAATCTCGTCTGTGTCACGGGTGAGTGATGAGTTGAGCGCACCGTACGGAACATTGACGAGAGTATAGCACATACTCATTCCCACATAGGTGACATAGGCATAAATCACTGATCCGTTGAATTGGTTCCAGAAACAGAGGATTGCAAGCGCCACAAGAGGAATACCCCCAAAGATGAGCCAGGAACGGTATTTTCCCCATCTGGGGTTCTTCTTGTCCACCAGAGTGCCGACAATAGGGTCCCAGAGCACGTCCACAAGGCGTACAACCAGGAACATCGTCGCCGCCACCGCAGGCTTGAGTCCGAAGACATTGGTATAGAAAAACAGAAGCCATATACTGATGGTCTGATAGATGAGGTTTTGCGCCATGTCTCCGGAGCCGAACCCTATGCGCTGGAGCCAATTGAGTTTACAGAAGCCTTTAGCCTCAGATGTTGAGTTTGCCATAATTATGCGGTTATCCCTACAAATATAGGAATTTTATGTTCAAGATTTCCATTACACGGTCGGCAACTCCCTCATTCGACAGCTATGAACGGAACCATATAACTCGCGTTTTACGCAACTAGTCGAGAATCGCTTGAGAAGCCTGCCCGGCAGATCCACGTTCCTTACCGATCCTTCTGTCTGAACATATGCCCCACCCCTCTTTCGGCCATCCTTTCTGAACCAGGTGATGCTCACTCTCGGATGTTCTCCGAGTCTCCCGACAATAGTCCGGAGAGTCTCATCCAAAGCGGACATCCGTTCTTCGTCCAATTCCACCTTGGCATCGGTCAGGCGGGCAGTTTCCCTTACCATCGCGTCATATCCGGTGAGAGCGGCAAAAGATGCGAACTGCGCAGCTCTGTCGTGTTCCGACATCCTCGGATGCGATTTCGGGTTCCAGCGGGGAATATTTATGATGTCATCGTAGCCGCTCATGCCTTGTGTCCTCCCACCTGCCGGTTTCTTTTTTTGCTCAAAGCAAGAATCAATCACAGACGCTTACGCCCCAGGCAGACGGCTCCGGACCCATCCACAATTCGAGTTTGCCTCCTTCAGCAATATCAGAATAATCAATGAAGCAGTTTTCCAAAGGCTTGCCGTCGAGGGCGGCTTTTTGGATATATATGTTCGTATCGCTGTTGTCGTGAGCCAGAATCGTGAATTTCCTCCCCTTGTGATAGACAGGGTCAAGGACGAACTCGACTTTGGAGAACATCGGGCTGGTAATTTCCATACGGGTACTGCCGGGACAGAGAGGGTGTATCCCTGATGCGGCAAGTATGTACCAGGCGGACATCTGGCCGCAGTCTTCATTGCCGCAAAGACCTTCCACAGCATTGAAATAAGCGTTTCTGCAGATTGTCCGCGTCCATTTCTGCGTCTTGTACGGTTCGCCAAGGGCATTGTACAGAAACGGGATGAAATGGACAGGCTCATTGGCGTGGTTATAATACTGGTTCCAGCGGAAATCCAGAGGGGTTCTGTTGAACATAAAGTCCAGTTCCTCAAGAGCCTTCTGTCGTCCGCCCAAGAGTTCCACGAGGCCGTTGATGTCGTGAGGAACGAACCAGCCCTGCTGGAACGGATTGCTTTCGACACATCCGTAGCCTTCTTTGTACCGTCCCTCTTCCGGAAGGGGCAGGAAACTGCCGTCAGCCGCACGCGGACGGAACCATCCTGTCCCGGTGTCGAACAGATTGCGGTAGGCCTGCCCTTTCTCAAGGAATTCCCTCTTTCCTCCGGCATCTCCGCAGGCATCGGCAAGGAGACTGACACACCAGTCCGTGTATGCATTCTCCAATGTACTCGACACGCTTGAGGGAGTATAGCCGCAGGGGGCGTTGCCAAATTTGGCAGAGGTATTTCTGCATATCCCGTAAACCTTCTGAAGGTCGAAATTCCTTATCCCCTTTACATACGCATCGACAATGACGCTAATGGCGGGATTGCCTATCATACAGCCCGAATAGGCATTGAGGAACTCCCATCTCTCGTAATAACCCCGGCCACTTTCCTCTGCAAGGGCCGTAAGGGAATTGATGACATCCACAGTGACCTGCGGATTGGTTATGGTGTTCAGAGGCATCTGACTCCGGAACACGTCCCACCCGCTGAAAATTGTACGTTTGCTGAACGTATCTCCGGTATTATGTATCCTGTAGTCCCCTCCCACATATCTGCCGTCCACATCGCTATACAGGCGCGGATCTATCATCGTGTGATACAGAGCCGTATAGAAAATGGTCCTGTCATCCTCGGAGCCGCCTTCGACACTCAGCTTTGAAAGTGCCTTGTCCCACATTGCCACCGCGGCGGTATGTATGTCGTCAAAAGATTTTCCCGCCAGTTCAGCCTCAAAGTTCCTTGAGGCGCCCGCCGGATCCACGAACGAGATGGCGGCTTTCATACAGACCTGCTCCGATTCCTCCGTCGGGAATTCCGCATAGAATCCTATATGCTTCCCCTCCATTTCGCTGCGTCCGTGAATTATTCCGGCCTTGGCGACCTTTTTCTGGTATTTCAGGCTTGCCACGTCCCTGTTGTGTCTTGACCAGTCATCCGGGATATCCGCGGACCAGAATCCGTATTTTGAGAACGGCTTGCTGAATTCGGCGTGGAAGAAGACAGTATATCTCGCGTTGCCGGCACCATCTCCCCATCCTCCACCTTCCGGCGTACACAACATCCAGCCCTCAATGGTGTGGTCGTCAATCACCTTGACACTCTGCCGCTCGGAGCATCCGCCCACACGCCTCGAAAGGTCAATCTGTATGCGGGAGGTTTTGCTTTCAGGATATGTGAACCGGAGCACTCCGCCGTGAGGCGAGGCTGTGGCTTCCGCAAGTATGCCGTAGTCCGTAAGCAAGGCGGAATAGTAGCCTGCCGATGCTGTTTCGCTCTCTTTGTCATAGGCCGACCTCCAACCCTTCAAACTTCCGTCTTCCTTGCCTGCAACGGTGTGAAGACTGCCGGTAGTCGGCATGGTGAGGAGATTGCCCAGATCCCCGTACCATCCGATTCCGCTCATCTGAGTGAAGGCAAAGCCCTCGATGGTACGATGCTCATCGCTGTATCCGGGACCATTGTCCCCTCCGGTAATGGTATTCGGGCTGACCTGCGTCATTCCGAAGGGAGTCGTCGCACCGGGGAATGTCTTTCCGAGACCGTGATAGACTCCTGCAGCATCTATCGAAGTGGAAGCCCCAATAAAAGGGTTGACGTAGCGTGAAAGGCCGGTGCCGTCAGCGTTGGCGACGCCCAAACCGGCGGAGAACATAAGATTGACGTTCGCTACGGATCCTTCGACATCCCAGTCCTCACTGTATTCATCGCTGGGCTTATGATACCACGAGCCCATCTTACCGGCCTTGAAGATAACTGCCGGGACGCCTCTTTTCACGAAATTCCAATGGTCGGAACGGAAGAACCACCCGTCAGAATTGTCGTCGTCAAAGATTATCTTCCTGCCCTGTGCTGCCGCAGCGGCAATCACATAGTTGTCAAGAGTGCTTTCTCCGCCACCGAGAAGGGCCACTTCACCGGTAAGCGGGGCGGGTGCTATGCAGTCGAAATTAAAGCAGGCGGCAGTCTTCTCCATCGGGAAGGCCGGGTGTTCGCAATAGTACTGCGAGCCGAAAAGACCGCTCTCCTCAGAAGTGGCCGCAAGGAAGAGGATGGAACGTCTCGGAGCCGGCATTGTCTGCAGTTTCGCGGCAATCATCAGCAGAGCGGCAAGACCCGACCCGTTGTCAGCCGCACCGTTGTAAATCGCATCTCCGGTCTCATCAGGCGTGCCGATACCGAAGTGGTCCCAATGCGCACTATAGACAACGCACTCATCCTTCAAGTCCTTACCGGGAAGAACGGCCCCCACGTTGAAGGTCTCCCCCACTTCATATTTCACGACCATCGAAAAAGTGCTCCGGGCTTTCAGAGGAATGGCCCTGAAGCCGGGCTTCTTTGCCGCCAGAACCGCATTGTCATAATCCAAGCCGGCCTTTTCGAACAATTTCCTGCAGCCCTCCTCACTTATCCAACCCCTCACACCAAGTTCGTCGAGGTTACCGTCGGCCTCGTCGAAAAGGGCCAGATTGCTCTCCTGATGGCCGTTGACACAAACGTGCCAGCCGTAGCCGGCCGCAGCCTCATTGTGCAGGATTAGACATCCTGCTGCCCCCAGTGTCTGAGCCTGCTCCAGTTTGTATGTCCATCGCCCGTAATAGGTCATATTCCTGCCCCGGAAGAGGGAATTGTCATAAAATCCGGGGTCGTTCACCATCGCTATCACGATTTTCCCTTTCACGTCAATGCCATCAAAGTCGTTCCAACCATATTCCGGAGCGTCGATACCGAATCCGCAGAAGACATATTCCGCATTCCTGAACTCCACACGGTCTGTGCCTCTCGTGGTCCAGAGCATCAGGTCGTTCGGAGAAGATAGTTTGAAAGAGCCTTTTGCCGCCTTGACGGGAATCCCTTTTTCCGGCAGTGTGACCGTTGTGGATATCTCCTTGACACTCTGGAAATAACTGTCGCCGAATGCGGGCTCCAGCCCGAGACTGCGGAACTCTCCGGCCAGATATTCAATTGTCTTTGTCTCGAATTCGGTCATAGGCTTGCGTCCGCCGAATTCGTCCGACCCGATGACCTTTATCCAGTTCCTGTATCTGTCGGTGTACCCGTCACCATCCCGCTGAAAAGCGGACGCACTGTCCCCCAGACACAAAAAGGTCAGGACCGTAAATATCATCAATCGTTTCATAATTATCATTTCATCTGAGTTCAAGTTCGAAACGCAATCGAAGAAAAGTGTTTGAATCGGACGGCTTTGCCGATTGTTCCTGATACGAAGATACGACTATTATTTCGAAAACAGAAGCGAGACACATCTCTATCTGCTTTCGGGGCAACATTTGGATTGAATCATCATTATTGTTTTCTTTGTAAGACAAGAATCAATAACTATGAAAAATATACTGTCCGTTTTTGCAATGGCCGTGCTTCTCGCAACATCCTGTGTAGCCGGATCTCCGTATAATGATGACGAGTTCCGGCTGCCGGGCATACAGTGGCGGCCTGTCCCGCTCTGGTTCTGGAATAACGCCACGGTGACTGAGGAGCAGGCTCTCGACCAGTTTAAAAGAATGGTTGATACGGACTTCTATGGAGGGTGTGCGATACTCCCGTTCGGTGAGGATTTCCAACCGGGGTATCTGTCCGATGAGTATTTCAGCCTCTACGGAGCAGTCGTCGATTTGGCAAGGGAGAAGGGTGCGCAAATGTCGATATATGATGAGTACGGATTTCCCAGCGGCAGTATGGGTGCAATCAACGGCAACGGAGTGAGGAGATTCGCCGACAGCCATCCCGGTCACACCATCAAGCGTCTGGACAAATTTGAATATGAGACGAAGCCCGCATCCGCATTCAGCGTGCAGCTCGGCTCCGGCGGGACGCGTATGGCGACGGTTGCAATGGACAAGAACACAGGAGAAGTCATCTCCCTGTCAGAGTGCATCTCAGACAGCGGCCGCCTCAACTGGGACACGCCGTCTGAGGGAGAATGGACCGTAATGGATTTCCTGTGCGTCGATTCCGGCGACCCCAATGTGGACTACCTCTCCCCCGGGTCGGTCAGGCTCTTTGTGGATGACACACACGAACAGTACTTCAGACGCTTCGGCAATGATTTCGGCACGGTAATCACTTCGACCTTTTTTGATGAGCCGACGCTGTACCGCGCAGACGGCAGAATCTGGACTGAAAGTTTCAATGACACATTCCAGCGCAGATACGGATTCTCTCCGGAAACCTTCTATCCCGCACT
>JAGHVE010000096.1 GCA_018064445.1 Candidatus Cacconaster equifaecalis | reverse complement strand
CAGATTTTCATTGAGGGCATAGTGTCCTTGCCCTGATTCTCCACGAGATATTCCTTTGCGGAATATCCGAGAATACCGGCAACGACGTTGCTGGGGAACTGGCGGACAATCCTGTTGAAGGCGGTGACGGAGTCGTTGTAAACCATACGGCTCATACGCACCTGATTTTCATACTGGTTGACGCTGTCCATAGTCTTGGTGTAGGTTTCGCTGGCCTTCAGTTGGGGATATTGTTCCGCCACGGCGATTATGCGGCTCATCGCATTGTTGA
The DNA here is from genome assembly GCA_018064445.1 of Candidatus Cacconaster equifaecalis. Classification (GTDB taxonomy): domain Bacteria; phylum Bacteroidota; class Bacteroidia; order Bacteroidales; family UBA932; genus Cacconaster; species Cacconaster equifaecalis. Next base: position 6,129 of record JAGHVE010000096.1, on the reverse strand, counting down.
GAAGAGTTTCCTGAGCATTGGCATCGGCAGAGCTGCTGGAACCGGTGACGGCCCTGCGCTGGGCTATCACCTGCTGAAGGGTGTTGAACTCATATTCCGAATAGGACTTGGTGAGCTCCGCGAGGGCTGTCAATGCATCCCATCGGCTGGCCTGCTGGACGCCTATCTGACTGAGAGAGTTCTTGCAAAGTTCTTCCTTGCTGACAAGTCTGCGCTGCACGCCCACGAACCAAAGCACGAGCAATACAACGACGGCAATTGTTACTATCATATCAAAAGTATTTGAATTATTCCCACTCTATTGTCGCAGGCGGTTTGGGTGAGATGTCGTAAACGACTCTGTTGACACCCTCGACCTGTGAAATGATATCCGTCGCCACCTTCTGCAGGAACTCGAACGGAAGGTCGATGACCTGCGCTGTCACTGCATCCACCGAATTGACGGCACGTAGGGCAATGACATTGTCGTATGTGCGGCGGCCGTCGGTAACTCCTGTGCTGCGTACGGGAAGCAGGATTGCACCGGCCTGCCAGATCTTGTCATACAGTCCGGCCGCACGCAAGGCGTTGACATAGATTGCATCGGCCTCCTGAAGGATATGGATGCGCTCCGGAGTGACCTCTTCGAGGCAGCGGACTCCGAGACCGGGACCCGGGAAAGGATGACGGCCGAGGAAATGGGCATCCAGACCGAGTTCCGCACCGACTTCACGCACTTCATATTTATAGAGATACTTGATCGGCTCAACGAGTCCGAAATGGAGGTCTTCGGGAAGACCGCCAACGTTGTGGTGGCTCTTGATTGTTCCCTTGTCGGAATGGGACTCGGCGATGTCGGGCCATATTGTACCCTGCGCCAGCCACTTGGCATCCTTAACCTTGCGGGCCTCCTCCGCGAAGATGTCGACGAATTTCCTGCCGATTATCTTGCGCTTCTGCTCCGGGTCGGTCACGCCCTTGAGGTCTGCAAAGAACCGGTCGGCGGCACGCACGCCCACGACATTGAGGCCCATACCTTCATAGTGTGCCAGAACGTCCTCGAATTCATTTTTACGCAGCAGTCCGTGATCCACGAAAATGCAGACGAGGTTATGTCCGATGGCCTTGTCTATCAGGCAGGCGACTACAGTGGAATCCACTCCGCCGGAAAGCCCGAGGACGACGGTATCGTCCCCCACGGTATTCTTGATTTCAGCGATGGCGTCAGCCACAAACTGCTTGGGATTGATCTTTTCTCCGTTGTACATAGATTTTAGGTTTAATTTCAACCCTGCGAAGGTAATAAAAAAATAGTTTTTAAGGATTATTATTTCTACTTTTGCGCGACCAAAATCGAAAGGTATGCAGGACACCAGAAACATAGCCATCATCGCACACGTGGACCACGGAAAGACCACGCTGGTTGACAGAATGATATATCAGGCCCAGCTCACTCGCAAGGCCGAAGACCTCAAGGAGTTGATTCTCGACAACAACGACCTTGAAAGGGAGCGTGGCATAACAATTCTGGCAAAGAACGTTTCAGTGCCCTACAAAGGCGTAAAAATCAACATCATAGACACTCCGGGCCACGCCGATTTCGGAGGCGAGGTGGAGCGTGTGCTCAATATGGCAGACGGCGTGCTGCTGCTGGTGGACGCATTCGAGGGGACTATGCCCCAGACCAGGTTCGTCCTTCAGAAGGCAATAGAAATGGGCAAGAAGCCCATTGTGGTCATCAACAAGGTGGACAAGCTCAACTGCCGTCCCGACGAGGTGAACGAAGAGGTGTTCGACCTGATGTTCTCTCTCGGAGCCACCGAGGAACAGCTTGATTTCAAGACCGTTTTCGGAAGTGCCAAGCAGGGTTGGATGTCACTCGACTGGCGCCGCCCGACAACTGACATCACCCCCCTTCTGGACACCATAATCGAAGAGATTCCCGCCCCTGAAGTCAGGGAAGGGACCCCCCAGATGCTTATTTCCTCTCTGGAATACTCCCCTTATGTGGGACGTATCGCAGTGGGACGCATCACGCGGGGAAGCCTGAAGGCAGGAATGCCCGTCTCCCTATGCAAGCGCTATGACATAGTCGAGAAGCAGAAAGTGAAAGAACTGATGGTCTTCGAGGGTCTTGAGAAGAAAAAGGTCGACAGCGTGCAGTGCGGTGACATCTGCGCTGTCGTCGGCATCGACGGCTTCGAAATCGGAGATACCATCGCTGACATCGAGAACCCCGAAGCCCTCCCCCCTATCGCAGTGGACGAGCCCACGATGAGTATGACATTCACCATCAACGACTCCCCGTTCTTCGGACGCGAAGGAAAGTTCGTCACTTCACGCCACATCCGCGAAAGACTCGAGAAGGAGTTGGAGAAAAATCTGGCCCTGAGGGTGAAACCGGGTGTGAACGCAGATTCGTTCGTCGTATACGGACGCGGAGTGCTCCACCTCTCAATTCTTATCGAAACAATGCGCCGCGAAGGTTTCGAACTGCAGGTCGGACAGCCCCGCGTCCTTGACAAGACCATCAACGGGCAGAGATGCGAACCTATCGAATATCTCACAATCGACGTTCCGGAAGAGTTCGTCGGCAAGGCCATCGAATTCTCCACAAGGCGCAAAGCCGCCCTGATACATATGGAGACACGCGGAGACAGAACCCATCTCGATTTCGAGATTCCCGCCCGCGGACTGATGGGACTCCGCAGCAATCTGCTGACGGCAACTCAGGGAGAGGCCGTCGTCGCCCACAGGTTCAAGGGTTACGAACCTTACAAGGGTGACATCGAGAAGAGGACCAACGGCTCGCTTGTCGCCAATGAGACCGGGCTTGCCGTCGCCTACGCGATGGACAAGCTTCAGGACAGGGGTCGCTTCTTCATCGAACCGGGTGAAGAGGTCTATGCCGGACAGGTGGTAGGAGAACACATCCGCGACTTCGACCTAAACATCAACGTCTGCAAGACCAAGAAACTGACCAACGTCCGCGCCGCAGGCACCGACGAGAAGGTGATGCTTCCTCCCGCAGTGAAGTTCTCGCTCGAAGAGGCTCTGGAGTACATTCAGGAGGACGAGCTTGTGGAAGTAACACCCGTCTCGATGCGTATGCGCAAGATTCTCCTCGACGAGAACGCCCGCAAACGCGCTGCCAGAGACTAAAAAACTGAATATGAGACATACTCTTGCTTTCGTGCTGGCCGTGGCGGCCGTAATTTTCAATATCAACTTTGCCTATGCCCAGATTTCCGGGAAGGAATTTCCGACCCCGAAGCAGGATGGCGGAATTGCGGTGGTGGCCCACAGGGGCTTCTGGAACTGCGAGGCGGCGGGTTTCAGCGAGAACTCCATCGCGGCGCTCAGGGCGGCCCAGGACAACGGCTTCTGGGGATGCGAATGTGACATCCACATCACCGCGGACGGCATTGTCATCGTGAACCACAACAACGACATTTCAGGCAAACTGATATGCGACTCCGGATATTCCGATTTTGACGGGGACCTGCTGCCGAACGGCGAGAAGAGGCCGACCCTCGAAGCATACCTCGACAACGTGTACCCCGACCACAGGACCGTCATCGTCATCGAATTCAAGGCCCAGAAGAATGAAGAGCGCGAGGACCTGCTGATAGACAAGACGATGGAAATACTCAGGGCCAAAGGGCTTTTCGACCCGCAGGCGGTGGCATTCATCTCTTTCAGCAGACACATCTGCCTGAGACTGGCAAATGAATATCCTCAGTTCATCAACCAATACCTGAACGGTGACCTTGACCCCGCCGCCCTCGAAGCGGACGGCATCAACGGCATCGACTACCACTTCAACAAATTTGTGGAGAAACCCTCGCTCGTGCAGGAAGCCCACGCAAGAAATATGTCGGTCAATGTGTGGACGGTCAACGACAGGGAAATGATTGACAGGATGATATCGCTCGGTGTCGATGCAATCACGACCAACGTTCCCCTGCTCGTCAGGCAATGCCTTGGAGAGAGGGAGTACAAGTATTAGAATTCTACTTCTTTGCCGCGGAAGATGGTCTTCAGATGGCGGCCATATACCTCCCATCCGTCAAACGGGGTGCTGTGCCCCATCGACCTGAAGGAAGAACTGTCGATTGTATAGGGAGTGCCCACCTCGAAGATTGCCTTGTCCTGCGGTGCATCCCCGAGGCGGAAACGCCGGCGCGGATTGACGCTCATCAGTTCAATCAGACGGGAGAGAGAAACCACCCCCTTCCTGACGAGATGGGTGTAGAACAGAGGGAACGCCGTCTCAAGCCCGACTATCCCCATCACGCTCCCCTTGAAGCCACGGGACTTCTCCTCCGCACTGTGAGGAGCGTGGTCCGTCGCAATCATATCGACCGTACCGTCGCAGATGCCCTCAATCAGGGCGGCCCTGTCATCAGCGCTGCGGAGAGGAGGATTCATCCGGAAGCGGCCGTCATCCATCACATCTTCCTCACAGAGAAGCAGATAGTGCGGAGCGGTCTCGCAGGTGACGTTTATGCCGCGCTTCTTCGCATCGCGGATAAGTTCGACACTCTTCCGGCTAGAAATGTGGCACACGTGATAGGCACATCCCGTCTCCCTGGAAAGGGCTATGTCCCTCTCTATCATCTGCCATTCGCTCTGCGCGCTCTCGCCGAACCGCCTGTCCTCGCAGTGAGCCGCAATCAGCACGCCGGCCGCCGCGGCCTCACGCATCGCATCCCGCATCAGGTCATCTCCCCCCACTCCGCTACCGTCATCCGAGAAAGCAACGACAGAACCCTTCATCGCCCTGAAATCGACCAGTTCGAGTCCTTTTCTGCCGAGGGTGATGGTCCCGTAGGGGCGCACGTCAATCAGGGCATCCCGCCTGATTATCGCCATTTCCGCCTCAAGAGTTTCCGGCGAATCCGGCGCGGGATTCAGGTTGGGCATCGGGCAGACACAGGTATATCCCCCGGCCACCGCCGCACGGCATCCTGTCAGAATCGTTTCCTTGTAGGAGAAGCCCGGCTCGCGGAAATGAACGTGGACATCCGCAAATGCGGGACAGACAATGATATCTTTCATAACAGTCTTTATCTCATCATTATAATGACACTTCAACTTCAGGCTCGTTCCAATTGGGACACACAGTCACATTGCACACCACTTTCCCGGTAAAGAAATTACCCTTGATATTGGTCCTGTAATTTGTCTTTACCGGAACGTTTGTCACATTGGCACCCATATCGACTTGATTGGACTTGAATTTGAATCCCAAATCTTTTGTATTATTTGAATCGGCAAAGACATAGGTCATAAAGAGTGTGGTCTCTTCCGCAGCAGGCGAATATGTGCCATAGATTTCTGATGCCTTGACGGTGCGCGAGGTGATGTCGGACTCAATCACGACTCCGGCATAGACATCATATTTCAGAGCCACAGGAATTGTCAGTTCGAAATCCGAGGGCTCGTAGTTGGGATATGCCGCGGTTGTTACAAACGCCTCCAGTGCCTTCAGATCCGTAGCAATGAAATTCAGCTGGGCGAGAGGCCTTGTCAAAGTAGCGGAAATATCGTCGTTTCCGGTGCACAGATAAGTCTTCTTCGCTGCACAAAAAGCATCGAAGGTATCCTTGTTGCCCACCGGACTGAGCATTTCTGCCGCCTTGAGGCTGGAAACGCCGTAGCACCCCTTGCAGTCCGCCCAGAATGCGATGTCGTAGGTCTGGTTCCTGACAAGCATCAGGTCGAATGTCTGTTCCTTCGTGCCGGCCACGGCATCCTTCTCCTCGCGGTAGAATATCTTGGAAGGATTCTTTACGTCACGCACCTCCACCACCCAGTGGTTCACGTTGGCGGCAACTCCGTCACCGTCAGCGGTCGCTTTTGTGGTAAAGTCCCTGAACGACACCGTTGCGGTAACAACCTCTCTGTTATCGGGCAGCACGGTGCTAACCTCCTTGGAGCAGCTGACAGAAAGCACTGTCAGCGCAGACAGGAACAAATATGCGAAAACTCTTTTCATCGCGTTTCTAATCATTCATCAATTGCCTTGGGGATAATCCTCATTGAAGTCATCGCTGCCGTCATCCTTGCTGTCCCAGCCGGGATCCACCGTTACCGTCCACTCTGTGGTGTTCGTCAATAGCGCTCCAATGATATTGGTGCGGTAGT
>JAGHVE010000055.1 GCA_018064445.1 Candidatus Cacconaster equifaecalis | reverse complement strand
AACCATACTTGAGTACAAGCATCACAAGCCTATGTTCCCGGAGCAGGAGCGGCTGTTCATGGTCAAGGCTGTCCGCTATGTCAAGGATGCATTTATCAATGAAGGCAGAGGCGTCATTGATTTCCTGCCGACGATGGATAAGGTCAAACCGGACGTGTTCATCGTCAATTCGGAAGGTGGAAGCGAGGAAAAGCGTCGTATTTGTGAGGAAAGGGGGATAGAGTACGTTGTCCTTCAGCGCACACCGCACGAAGGGTTGGAGGCGCGCAGTTCCTCCGGACTCAAGTCGGCATTGGATTCCCAGAAGGAAAACGGTTCCAACGAGTGCCGCATACCCACGAGACTTGATCTTGCGGGGACCTGGATAGACCAGCCGTACGTAAGTATGTACAGGCCCGGATGGGCTCTCACGATATCCCTCGAACCGGATTTTGAAATCAGAGACAGGTGCGGGATGTCCACCAGTACCAGAAATATGATAAAGAAGGTCTGGCCCTTCTCCCTTCCTAAGATGGATCCGGAGATGCTGGCCCGTCTGGTCTTCTGTTTTGAGAATAATCCGGAGCGCCAGAACGGACACGTCTCGGGCGCACAGGATGCCATCGGAATATGTGTCCCTGGTTTGTGCCGGCACTATTATGACGGTAGTTTCTGGCCTGAAAAAATAGAATCCTGCAACGATGAGATGACTCTGAGATTCCTGGAGTCGCATATTGTTCTGGTCCCTATGGAACCGAGACGTCCCGGATGCTCCGTGGTTGAGGGAAAATGCATTGACGAGGCGAAGGTCAACGCTCTGGCGGATGCGGCCGAAGCCTGCTGGAAAGCCATAATCGACCACGATCTGAATGGTTTCGCTGAAGCTTTCGCTGCGTCATTCAAAGCTCAGACAGATATGTTCCCCGGGATGATAACACCTACGGTACACGGCAAAACCTCATACAGATACAGTGTGCTCCCCGACATCGAAAAATATGAGGCAATGGATGATGTGCTGGCTTTGAAAATGTCGGGCGCCGGTGGCGGAGGCTATCTTGCTCTTGTCGTGCCGGATTCTGCCGTATTCGCTGAAAGACACCCTGAAAGCATAAAGATTACCATCAGGAGGTAATATTATGAACGAAACTGACAAGCTGTTCTTTGAATTGGTTCGTGTTTCCATCGGGACTGCAGACCACCTTTCCCGCATCCCGGGCGAAAAAGAGTGGAGCAAGTTTTTCGGACTGTCGATCAAACAGTCGCTTTGCGGTATCTGTTTTGCCGGATTGCAGAATCTGGGAGCTGATACGGGCGGTGGATGTGTGGGAATCGGTTTGCCCCGGCAGCAGTTTCTGGCCTGGATGGGGAAGGCTGTCGCAATTCAGCGCAGGAACGAACTTGTCAACCGGCGTTGTCTGGAATTGCAGGAGAGTCTTTCCTCTGACGGCCAGTGCATCTGTATCCTCAAGGGGCAGGGCATAGCGCAACTGTATGGAGAACAATTGTCTTTGCTGCGCCAGCCGGGAGACATAGATGTATGGGTTCAGAACAGGGACATACTTGAACTTGTAGGATATTGCAGTAAGCTTGGCCTGGAGTGTAAAGCCACGGCGGCTCATGTGGAGTGCAAACTGTTCCCTGATACTGAAGTGGAGTTGCACGCTTTGCCGGCGTTTCTCAGGTGCCCCTGGAATCAACG
>JAGHVE010000077.1 GCA_018064445.1 Candidatus Cacconaster equifaecalis | reverse complement strand
GGTCGAATATGAATGTCATATCGTATGCCGGCGACAGCCGCCATTGCCCGTCAGGGGTCATTATGAACGAGAAGTTCTTGTTGTGGTCGTCGGTATTGTTCGCCAGATGGTTGAATATCATCCTGCGGAATATCTCCTGACAGTCGCTTTCCGGAAGGTGCAGCTTGCGGCAGGTGGCAAGCAGGCTCTCGTAGCTGTCATCCTCGGGCGAAATAGCGGCCAGAGTCTGGGTATGCAGTTTCCTCGAACCGTCGCGATCATAGCGCATCGTGAGAAAATGCCTGCAACCACCAACTGTCTTGAGCTCTGAATGCATCATGGTGATGCCTGCGGCAATGGCCATCTTATAGTAGGCCATCTCAAGTTCCGCCGAACTTCGTGAAGCGTCACCGAATTTCAGGATGCAGTAGTCGCAGTTCTCCTGACCTGCAATCTGTCCGGACGTAATCTCGCCTGTCTCGCGGTTGACAGCCAGGATTGCTTTCGGCTGTCTTCCTCCGGCAGACGTACCCACAGCAATCAATGCCTGCATGGTGATGGATTCATCGGGACGAATAACCGCATTCTCGCGATCCTTGAATATGCGCTGCGCAAGTTCTATCAATGACTGGACATCAACCTTGTCCTTGCTCTTCCCCAACTTGACTTCCGGTATGAATTCCAAAGCACCCATACCGCGGCGTCCAATAAATGAGAGTTTCTCCAACGGAGTAATGTCGGGCTTGGCAAGATGTTGTTCTTTGGCCCATAGGTCGAACAGTTGGTTGCCCCATGAATCAGGCAATGAGTCTGCCAGGAAAGCAGGAAGTTTCTGATAGATCCTGCCACTTTCACCCCAAACGGGCATAAGGATGTTGCCGCCTTTGATGGGAGCGGTCAGAGGAGCCAGTTCCAACCTTTTTGAGACGTATTCCGGATTGTAGGTGAAGTATGTGGTCTTGCGGCGGCTGTCCCAAGAGAGACGGCCTATTTCCTCGTCCCACAGCAATACCTTTATTGGACTATTCATTTCCCTTGTGCCTTATGCGTTGAACTTTCCTGTTTCCGCTGCGATGAAGATAAGGAGATTCCGGCAACTCCGGCAGCAGGCCGTCGATGGAATTGACCTGGCCGACCGCCTTGAGCAGCAGTATGAATGTGGCCAGCGAGACATTTCCGGCTGTCCCGTTCTCGAATGTGGTGATGGTTGTGATACCAAGCCCCGTTTTTTCTGCGACCTCCTTTTGGGTCAGATTGCATCTCAGACGGTACTCCTTGAACCTCGTTCCAAGCATCCCGATCAGCTCAGGAGCCGAATATTCGTACATATCTGCCATAAATTGCGATATTTCGAAAGTAAATCTATAAACTCAACATTAACTAACTATATTACGTTAGTTACATCGCAAATATATGGATATTTTGGTATTCGACAAAATTTTCCCGGATTTTTTGAAAACGAGCCTCCAGGCTCCCCCTTGCGGCAAGCATATAATTGACGAGGGTATGGGGTCCTTTGACAGATGAATCTTTTTTTGTTAATTTTGTAGAAATACCAAACACGGAAAGACTATGAAAAAGATTCTTGCGACCCTCATCACACTCGGCCTCATTGCACAGGCCGTCACCGCAGAAAATATCACGGTGTCCTCCCCTGACTCGCGCATCAAAGTCACGGTCAGCACGGACGGGGCGCTCGGTTACAGCCTCTCATTCAACGGACGCACACTGATTGACCGATCCCCTCTCGGCTTCGAATTCAAGGGCGAGGAGCCGATGTCTGACGGCTTCGAACTGGTTGCGCCCAATGAGATTACTCAGCACACCGACATCTGGGACCCCGTGGTCAGAAACAAGCACTCACACATAGAACTTCCTTATAACGAGACTGTTCTCAAACTCCGTGAAAGTGCGAAGGACCGCCGCAGGATGGATATCGCCGTCCGCGTGTACAATGACGGGGCCGCGTTCAGATACACCCTGTACGGCTCGGACTGCCCCGGAGACCGCAAGATTACCCGCGAACTCACGGAATACCGCGTTCCTGCAGGATCATACGCCTGGATCGGACACAATGCGGACGGCAGTTTCACAGGTTCGCAGGAAACTCAGTTCATAAAGACCCAGGTGGCGGAGATGACCCCTGAAGAGGTGGATCTTCTCCCCCTTCTCGTTGAAATCGACAGGGACAACTGGCTGGCCCTTTCCGATGCCTGCCTGGACAATTTCCCCGGATGGTTCGCTGCCGGTTCGGAAGGCTCCATCATCTCCCGTCTCGCACCTCTGCCGGGCGAGGATGAGAACGGCGTTGCCGCACGTTTCTGCGAAAAGCAGGACACTCCCTGGCGTGTCATTATGGTTGCGGACAATCCCGGCCGCTTCATCGAGTCCGAGATGATACGCAGCCTCAACCCTCCCTGCGCAATCGGGGACCCGTCGTGGATAAAGCCCGGTATCAGTGCGTGGGACAATTGGTGGAGCGAAGACGTCAAAATGGAAATGCCGGTGATAAAGGAATACATCGACCTAGCGGCCGCGCAGGGGTGGCCCTATATGCTGGTGGACTGGCAGTGGTACGGTCCTTTCGACGAGCCCGAGGCCGATATCGTCAAGAATGCCCCGCAGATTGATATGCAGGAAGTCATCTCATACGCCCGTGAGCGCGGGGTGAAGATATGGGTCTGGATCTACTCGGATGACGTCAACCGCAACGACGCATACAAGGAGGCCTTCGCCACATACGAGAAGTGGGGAGTCGCCGGAATCAAGATAGACTTTATGGACAGGAACGACCAGGAGATGGTCAACTGGTACAGGCGCATCGTCAAATGCGCCGCCGAGCATCACCTTATGGTCAATTTCCACGGCGCATACCGCCCGGACGGCATAGACCGCACCTGGCCCAATCAGGTGACCAGAGAGGGCGTTATGGGGGCCGAATACGCGAAATGGTCCGGCAACATCACCCCGTCCCACAACGTCACCCTCGCATTCACAAGAATGCTCGCCGGAGCAATGGACTACACTCCCGGAGCATTCCTGAACGAGGCCCAGGGTGAGCACAAACAGGTATCCCCCGCATCAATGATGAACACGCGCTGCGCCGAACTCTCCAAATTCGTCATCTACGAAAGTCCCCACACCGTATTTTGCGACCACCCATCGAACGTGCTCGGTCAGCCGGGGGCGGATTTCCTTTCGGTTGTCCCCACCCAATGGGATGACATACGGTTCATTGAGGGCTATCCGGGAGAATACATCATCATTGCCAAACGCAGCGGTGACAAATGGTATCTGGGCGTGATGAACAACGAAGTGGCCCGCGACGTGACCATAGACCTGGGATTCACCGGAAAGGAATCTGTCAGCATCGAATACTGGGCCGACGGGAAAAAGGCCGACAAAGTTGCCACCGACCTTACGCACAAGACCGTCTCGGCCAAGACTGCAAAGCCTCTCAAAGTCCATCTGGCAGCAGGTGGCGGATACGTTGCGATTATCACTCTGTAGACAACTTTATGCCGGTTATCCACATCACTTCCCTGTCCGACCCCGGAGTGGAGCTGTTCTCCTCCCTGACCGAGGCGCAGCTATGCGACAGGAGGCTGGTCGCGAACGAACTCTTCATAGCCGAGACGGCCAAAGTGATTGACACCGCACTCGATGCCGGTTACAAACCATTCTCGATGCTGACAGACGAAAAGCATCTGTATGGAACGGCGGCCAAAGTTGTTGAAAGACTGGGAGACATCCCCATCTATGTGGGGACCTTCGATTTGCTGAAGGAGCTGACCGGATTTCCATTGACGAAAAGCGTGATGTGCGCAATGCGCAGACCTCAGCTTCCCTCAGTTAAAGAAGTGCTTAAGGATGCAAGGCGTATAGTGGTGATAGACAGCGTTACCAATACGACAAATATCGGTGCGATTTTCCGCTCTGCAGTGGCTCTTGGAGTGGACGCCGTCCTGCTCACCAGGACCACCTGCGACCCGCTGAACCGCAGGGCGGTCCGGGTCTCTATGGGAACTGTATTCCAAGCGCCCTGGACCTGGTTGGATGATTCAATCAGTTCCCTGCACGAATATGGCTTCAAGACAGCTGCAATGGCCCTGACAGACAACAGCATCCCTCTGGACGACCCCATTCTGAAAGAGGTTGACAGGCTTGCTCTGGTTATGGGAACGGAAGGCGACGGATTGTCACAGGAAGCCATTTCAGAAGCTGATTACGTGGTCAGAATACCTATGAAAAATAATGTTGACTCTTTAAATGTAGCCGCGGCGGCTGCCGTGGCTTTCTGGGAATTACGATGAATACTTCAACAATCACTTCACCTGTTGACGGACTGAAGCTTTCAGTTGCCGTCATCGAGCCGGAAACTCCCGCCACGGGAGTAATCCAATTCGTCCACGGAATGTGCGAACACAAGGAAAGATATTTTGCGGTGATGGAATGGTTCGCCGCGAGAGGATATGTCTGCGTCATCCACGACCATCGTGGACACGGTGCGTCAGTCCGTTCAAAGGAAGACCTCGGATATATGTACGAAGGGGGCTGGAAAGCGATGGTCGAGGACATCAAGGCTGTGGGAGACTGGGCAAGAACCCGATACCAGGGCCTGCCGTTCACACTCTTCGGGCACAGTATGGGCTCTCTTGCCGTGCGCTCGTACATAAAGCGCTACGATGACACTGTCGACAATCTGTTCGTATGCGGATGCCCTTCCGACAATCCGGCCAAAGGCATCGGCAAAGCACTGGCATTAATAACCGGAAAAACAATGGGATGGCATTACAGACCTCAACTTCTGCATAAACTCAGTTTCGGTGAATACAACAAACCGTTCAAGGACGAGAAGGATGCCTCGGGGAAGCCGTACCGAAGTGCCTGGTTATGCACTGACACGAAGGTGCTGGACGAATATGACAACAACCCCCTCTGCCAGTTCGTATTCACGGCCAACGGTTTCTATAACCTACTGGGAATGATGCAGGACTGCTATTCACCCAAAGGATGGAAGATGGCAAACCCTTCCCTCCCCGTCCATTTCATTTCCGGTGCTGACGACCCCTGCCGCATCTCGGACGGGAGTTTCAACAAGGCCGTCGGCCTTATGAGAAATGTCGGATATTGCAACGTGAGTTCGAAGCTCTACCCGGGTATGAGGCACGAAATCCTGGGCGAGAAAGACAAGCTCTCCGTCTGGAATGACATTCTTGAATCATTATAGGGTTACCTTCCCGGGACTCCTTCGAATGTGATTTTAACCGGTGCAATGGTACCGTCCTCATTGAATTCCATCCTGTCGATGCAGACCACGCGGTTGTTGCCGTCAGTTGCACCGAGCGGATGTCTGTGGTAGACAATATACCATTCGTCCTTGCCGGGAATCTGCAGGACTGAATGATGACCGGCCCCGGTTGCCACCTCGGGGTCCGACTGGAGTATCTTGCCCACCCTTTCGAACGGTCCGAAGGGTGAATCAGCGACAGCATAGGCGACGCAATAGTCGGGCCCGGTCCAGCCGCCCTCGCTCCACATGAAGTAGTACTTGCCGTTGCGCTTGAGCATAAACGGACCCTCCACATAATGCGCCGGAGTTATCTCCTTGAAAACTTCTCCGTCTTCGAAAGGCACGAGACTCATCAGATCCTCACCGAGTCTGACCATATTGCAGTGGCCCCAGCCGCCGTAGTACATATAATAGCTGCCGTCGTCATCCTTGAATACGAACTGGTCGATAGGTTGCGCACCGTTGACAACTTTTCCGATGAGAGCGTGGCCCAACGCATCCTTGAAGGGACCCGCCGGATTGTCCGCCACTGCGACACCTATTCCTCCCTCACCTTCCTCGTGCATGTCGTTTGCACCGAAGAAGAGATAGTACCGGCCGTCCTTTTCAATCACTGAAGGCGCCCAAAGAGCCCTGCGCAGCCAGGATATGCCCTCCTGCCCGATAATATGCCCGTGCTTTGTCCAATGGACCAGGTCCTTTGATGAGAACGCGTCCATAAAGAGCTGTTCGTCATATTTGTGGGAATATGTCGGATATATCCAATATTCATTGCCGAACACGGCAACTTCAGGATCGGCATACCAGCCCTCGAAAAGCGGGTTGCCGCTCATTTCGGGCGTTTTGCAGGATGTGAGGAGAAGAGCGGCGGCAAAAACCGCGAGTACAGTTCGTTTCATAATTTGCTATATTTTGGTTATTCAATTCGTATCTCCATACCGCAGTGGAACTGATGAACACAGTCACCAAGTTCCTGACGCAGTATCCCGTATGCCCTTTCCCCCGTACAGTGTCCCGTGTAGAGTCCGGTGACGCCAGCATTCCTGATTCGCCCAGCGACCTCCTCCACTTCCCTGTCGCTCAGGCGGAAAAGATGGAGTCCGCCCATGTAGGTACTGACCGTATCTGCCGGGAACGCCTTCTTCACCTCATCCACAATCACGTCGGCACCGGCGTGGGAACAGCTGTTGAGAATGACAAGCCCGTCCGGAGATTTCAGAACAAGTGTCTGTTCGTGAGAGAAGTCATCCACGCGACAGTCAAAAAAACTCCGTTTGCGATACATACGGGCTTTCCGCCCGGTCTTTTCCAACCCAGGCGTGCTGTGCGGCACGATGAACGCGCCCGGGAGGATTTGAGTGACACCTTCCGGTCTGCGTATCCTTGAGGAATACCGGGAAAGAACTCCCTTGGGAATTCCGATATAGCGGCCGAAAAAGCGTCGTCCGGAATAGCAGTCCTCCGAGGCTTCCGGGCTGAGATAGAATGGAGCCTTGCCGTTTGCCTCAAAGAAATCCGCCATTCCGAGAGAATGGTCATAGTGGGCGTGGGACAGGACTGCGGCATCCACTGCGGAAATGTCAATCCCGAGCAGCCCTGCATTTTTCAGGAACAGTCCGGAGCCGCCGGTATCCAGAAGGATTCTTCCACCATCATACTCGATGTGGAAAGAAAGGCCCCACTCCCCTTTCAGGTCGCCCGAACCTATGTTATCTGACAGTACGGTTATTTTCATCATTTTCCTGTCTGCCAGTTGAGAACGGTGACCGAATGGGGTTCGACCGTAATCATCCCCCCTTTCCCGACAGCGAGACGTTTCTCCCTGGGAATGATATGGTTCTCGGCACCGACCTCGTTGTAGTCGTCCGGACCGTTGCCGTTCAAGACCGTGGATTTGAGAGACGAAGGTATCTTCCCGCCGAACAGACCGGCGTCGAGGCTTATCGTGACGGCGTTCTCCGGGTCCTTGTTGGCTATGGCCAGAGCATATCTGCCTCCGGCGTCATCCACTGTCAGGACTGCATCTATCTTATC
>JAGHVE010000089.1 GCA_018064445.1 Candidatus Cacconaster equifaecalis | reverse complement strand
ACCTTGCCGACTATGGACTCTGTTTCCTTGAGTGTCGAACCGGCGGGAGCGGCAACGTCAACAAGGATTACTCCCTGGTCTTCCTGGGGTACAAGTCCGGAAGGGAGAGTCTTCATACAGTAAACCATAAGGACGGCCGCCACCGCAAGGAGAATCCAGGCGACTTTCGGTCTCTTGATGAATTTACCTACTGCTCCGTTGTATTTGGCGGCTATGGCGTTGTAGGACGCCTCATAAGCCAGCTTCGTGTAATAGTTCAACCCTTTTCTTTCCTTGCCCGATTTCTTTGAAGGCTGCATCAGCATAGCACAGAGGGCGGGGCAGAGGGTAAGCGCACATATACAGGACAGCCCGACGGATGACGCAATGGTTATACCGAACTGCGTGAAGAATGTTCCTGATGTTCCCGGCATGAACGTCACGGGGATGAACACCGCCATAAAGACAAGCGTACAGCTTATCACCGCAACGGAAACCTCGCTCAGGGCGTCCCTTGTAGCCTTGTGTGCGCTGGTGTACCCCGACTCCATTTTTGCCATTACCGCCTCCACGACAACGATGGCGTCGTCCACCACGGTTCCGATGGCGAGAACCAGGGCGAAAAGGGTAAGAATGTTTAGGGAGAATCCTGCAAGCTTGACTACGGCAAACGTTCCTAACAACGATACTATTATGGATATCGAGGGCACAAGTGTGGCCTTGAAATTCTGGAGGAAGAAATACACTACGAGTATTACGAGCAGAATTGCTATTATGAGGGTTTCCACAACGTTGTGTATGGCGGCATAAAGGAAGTCGTCTGAGGTGAGGAGCGTAGTGAACTCCAGTCCTGGAGGAAGCTGTTTCTCCAGACTCTTGTACAATTCCGATATCTCGGCGTTGACCTGGGTCGCGTTGGCTCCTGCAGACTGATAGATAATGAACACGACTCCGGGTTCCCTGTCAACGGACGAAGAATAACTGTAACTCAGAGAGCCGAGTTCGATATCGGCCACGTCGCTCAGATGCATCACGTGACCGTCAGTATTGGCCCTTATTACAATGTTTTCGAATTCCTGAATCGAGGTCAGACGGCCTTTGTATTCCAGCGTATAATTATATGTGTTGTCCGACTGGTCTCCGAATGATCCGGCTGCCGCAACAAGGTTCTGCGAGCCGATGGCGGCAAAGATATCATCCGGCACAAGTTTATACTGAGCCATCACGTCAGGCTTCATCCATATTCTCAGGGAATAGGTATTTCCGAGCAACTGTACGGAACCGATACCCTGGATTCGCTGGAGCCTTGGCTTGACATTGATGTCAAGGTAGTTGTTGATGAACTCATTGTCGAATTTGCCGTCCCTGCTGACCAGGGCGGACATCTGGAGCATACTGTTTTGTCTTTTCTCAACGGTGACACCGATTTTCGCAACCTCAGCGGGCAGCAGTCCCATTGCTTTTGAAACGCTGTTCTGTACGTTTACCGCCGCCATATTCGGGTCGGTGCCCTGTTTGAAGAAGACGTTGATTGTTGCCTGCCCGTTGGATGCGGCTTCACTTGAGATATAGTACATATTCTGTACTCCGTTTATGGCCTCCTCCAACGGCATTATGACCGATTTCATCACGGTGGCGGCATCCGCACCGGGATATTCGGTCACAACCATTATTGTTGGGGGAGCGATGTCCGGGTACTGCTCTACCGGCAGGGTGTTCAGGGATATGAAACCGACCAGGGCGATGATTATCGCTATGGCGCACGCCATCACTTTGCGTTTTACAAAAATATTGCCTTTTGCCATAGTGCTATTCCTTCTCTGATGATTCTTCCGGGAAAATCACCTGCTGTCCTTCATAGACGTTCCCGGCTCCTTTCG
>JAGHVE010000059.1 GCA_018064445.1 Candidatus Cacconaster equifaecalis | reverse complement strand
GAAATAGTAGCCTTACCATAATCCCTCTTCCTTGGTTGAGGTAAACTGGGGGAATACAGTGAGGCGCAGTTGAGTACAGCCGTACGGGACAAGTTCTATCTGCTGCTGCGTATTTGACAGCCTCTTTACTTTTATCGTTGGCAAGGATGGGGTGTATTTTCCATCGACAAGAGGCCAGTCAATCTCCTTTACAGGTATCCTGATCTTGAACGGAGGGACATCGAAGGGATAGTTGTCCTTGTATTCTTCATTCCGTATTTCCCTGAAATCAAGCATTTCCACTCCAAAGTTGAACTTCCCGGCAGGCGTAAGGCTCCAACATTTGAAATCAGGGTTTTTGCATACCTTGCCCCGCATATTAGGGTAAATGTTTTCGTCAACAGTCCAGGTTGTGGGAATATGGTAGGAAAAAAGCAGAGGCCCTTTCTCGAAACTGACGCCCTGAGCGGAAGGGAAGGTTACCCTTGCCGGCATTTGGAAAACAAGTTCCACTTCATCTCCCTCCCTGAATCTCCGGCGGATTGAAGCGAATTCTCCTTTTTCAAGGCGCATCTTCGCATCTTTCCCGTTTATCGTCACCTCGGCCTTATTGCACCACGAAGGAATCCTGAAGGTGAAGGTCCTTTTCTGGGGCTTGTCACAATGGAATACGAATTTTATTGTATTTCCGAAGGGATATTCTGTTTTTTCCTCAATTCTCAGACCGTCACATTCCACTTCACTCGGTCCGTACAACGCGGACACGATTTCATTTTTTCCCCCTCTCATCCACATACGGGATACATAGTTCGGCATGATGCGGTGGACTTGGCCCACACAGCATTCCGTCTGATGAATCGGCCTGTAAGCCTGCCAAGTGCTGCCGAAATGAAATGAATTAGGGTTCGCATCGCCAGTGACATTGAACTGATTCATGTTTGAAAAATACTGAATGGCCTTGAAGTCCTTTGTGACAGCTCCAGGAACTGCATTGAAAACAGCTTTCTCTATTCTGTCGGCATGTATGCCTTTTCCGTTCATCTGCAGGAAATATCCTTCAGCCCAAGTGAAATCAGCTATGTCGCAAGTCTCGTGAGCATTGTCGATACTGTTGCCCAGCAAATGCTCTGCGCTGGACGGCACTCCTGACGGCAGCATATTGTATTTGACAAGTTTATCCTCGAACGCTTCAGCCACTCGTTTGTATTCCTGCTCACCCGTGTACATATAAAGCAATGCCGGCAACTTCATTTCCTCGCAGTAAGATACCCCGTGGATATGCGGACATCCATCCGCGTCTGCAAGTTCCGGAAATAGTTCGAATCTTCCCAGTGCATATGCTTCCTTTGCGAGTTTGACAAGTTCCTTGTTTCCTGTGATGCCGTAAGTCCACATCATGCCTTCGATACTGACGATGTTGCGGCCCAGGCTGATTTGCTCCGGAGAGAAACCCAGGTAGAATCTTTCAAGTGCAAGAGGTATCCTCTCGTCGTCGGTGGCGTCATAATAGGCCTTCATTGCACGGAAGAAAACGGCCTGCGGCCAGAGGTAGAAAGTCGGTTCCTTGAAAATATCCGGATCTCCCATTCTGCCGCTTTCCGTTGTGTGGCTGAGGGTGTATTCAATGCCGGCGACCACTTTGTCGATGTATTCCTTCTTGTTCAGGGCATATCCGAGACGCAACAGGCCATCGGAATAGTATGCGGTCTGCTCATAGCGCCACCAACCTCTGCCATGGGTGTTCATCCTTTCGATTGGACCATTCCAGAGGTCGGTGTCATAGGGATATGACATGGCTTCGGGATGACCGGAAAGCCCCGTGCACTGGCGCTCAAGGAATTCCTTTATCCATCCTTTGGGCGTAATCTTGTCCAAAAGGCCGTCGTTGAACCGTTTGTTTCCGGCAAAAATTGAGGAAGATGCCGTCAGAAGCAAAATACAGATTATAATCTTTTTCATCTGAGCCGAATTTAATTTGACAGTGCAACAGCACTATCTGGTGTAAAGTTAAACTTTTTTTTTGAAATACTCCAGCGGTGCCAGGTATCCGAGTGATTTTCTCGGTCGATTATTCAGCTTTCATTCGACCTCGGCAATGAACTCATCTGTCAGTGTGCTGAAGTCCGTACCTTTGGGGCTGTACTGCATATATAAGGTAGCGTCTAGCCTCCCGCTTCATCTCATCAGTTCCCGGCCCTGCGGAAGTTATCTCCCGTCAGAGCTGCGGGGAGCTCGGTGAGAGGGTGACTAAAAAGTCCAAAAGGGCTTAGAGGTCATCCTCTTTTCTTATTGTGGTGACGACTTCGTGCTGCCTGGCAGCCAACCTTCGTCGGAACTCCGTTCGCTTCGCTCACTCCGGCCCCTCCCATTGTCTCCTTCGTCCTGCTTCGCAGAACTCGTATCCAACGGGCC
>JAGHVE010000085.1 GCA_018064445.1 Candidatus Cacconaster equifaecalis | reverse complement strand
CATAGGGGAATAGAACAAGGGTAGTTCAGCGGTCTCCAAAACCGTCGATGTGGGTTCGAATCCTGCTTCCCCTGCAAACGGGATGGTTACGCATCCTGCGTGTTATTAACCGACAGAGGGCAAACGCTTCCAAACTGCCTGCTGTCAACAAAAAAATAACAATGAGCAAAATTGGAACTTATGTAAGGGAATCTTACAAAGAACTGACGACAAAGGTGACTTGGCCCACTTGGGACAAGCTCCAGAGTTCAGCTATCCTGGTTATGGTTGTCACCATAATCCTTGCTGCCGTTATCTGGGCCATTGATTTTATAATCAAGACTTTGATGACAGGCCTCTACCAATTATAACTGTTGCCATGAGTGAAGTTGCCAAGAAGTGGTATGTAGTCCGTACGGCCGGTGGCAAGGAGAAGAAGGCCAAGGAGTATATCGAAAAGGAAATCGATGCCCTCGGTTTGAACGAATACCTTACCCAGGTCCTTATTCCTACTGAAAAGTACTATCAGGTTAAAAATGGGAAACGCGTTCTGGCGGAGCGTCTGTTCTACCCCGGCTACCTTCTCGTAGAGGCGGTGATGACCGGTGAGATTCAGCACGTCCTGCGTAACATCACATACGTGGCGGGTTTCCTCAGCGAAGGCAAGAACCACGTCCCCGTTCCCGTCCGTGACTCTGAAATGGACAGGATTATGGGCCGCGTTGATGAGTTCGCGTCTGGCGACGTCGAGACCGAGACTCCTTTCGTTGTCGGCGAAGCTGTCAAGATAACCGACGGTCCTTTCAACGGGTTTGACGGTACTATCGACGAAATCACTTCTGACAAGCGGAAACTCAAGGTTGTCGTCAAGATCTTCGGAAGGAAGACCCTGCTTGAATTGAATTTTGCACAGGTAACTAAAGAATAAACACTTAACATTATGGCTAAAGAAATTGCCGGGTTAATTATGTTGCAGATTAAAGGTGGAGCTGCAAACCCTTCACCTCCAGTTGGTCCCGCCCTCGGTTCAAAGGGTGTGAACATAATGGATTTCTGCAAGCAGTTTAATGCCCGCACTCAAGACAAAGCCGGCAAGGTATTGCCAGTGATTATTACGGTTTACAGTGACAAATCTTTCTCGTTCATCGTAAAGCAGCCCCCCGTTGCTATCCTTATCAAGGAAGCGGCGAAGATTCAGACTGCCTCGGCAGAACCCAACAGGAAGAAAGTTGCATCAATCACTTGGGATCAGGTTCGCGAAATCGCGAAGGAAAAAATGCCCGATTTGAATGCTTTCACTGAGAAATCCGCAATGAATCTGGTAGCCGGTACAGCCCGTAGTATGGGCGTGTCAGTTAATGGGACTTTTCCCGCCGATGTTCAATAAAATCGCAACGTAATGAGTAAGTTAACCAAAAATCAGAAAGTAGCTGAAGCTAAAGTTGATGCCCACAGGCAGTACAAGTTGGCTGAGGCGTCCGCGCTGGTCAAGGAAGTAACCTTCACCAAATTCGACGCATCAATCGAACTTTCAGTACGTCTCGGTGTCGACCCCAGAAAGGCGAACCAAATGGTACGTGGCGTTGTGACTTTGCCTCACGGAACAGGAAAAGTTACCAGAGTCCTTGTTCTCTGTACTCCCGACAAGGAGAATGAAGCCAAGGAAGCCGGCGCCGACTACGTTGGTTTGGACGAATACATCGAGAAGATCAAAGGCGGCTGGACAGACGTCGACGTCATCATCTGTACCCCTTCCGTTATGGCGAAAGTCGGTGCAATAGGCCGTATCCTTGGTCCTCGTGGTCTTATGCCTAACCCTAAGACCGGTACTGTTACTATGGAAATCGGTAACGCCGTTAAAGAAGTCAAGGCAGGTAAGATCGACTTCAAGGTAGACAAACAGGGTATTGTCCATACCGCCATCGGTAAGGCATCCTTCTCTGCACAGCAGATTGCCGAAAATGCGGTCGAACTTATCAACACTATCATCAAACTGAAACCTCAGGCATTGAAAGGCACTTATGTAAAGAGCATATTCATGTCCTCTACAATGAGTCCCGGTATTTGCATTGACACAAAGACAATCAGTGCTGCTGAATAACAATCACGATTATGAGAAAGGAAGAAAAAGCTCAAATTATTGAAAGTCTGGCAGCACAGATTGCGGAGAATCCCAATTTCTACGTAGCAAGCCTCGAAGGCCTCAACGCAGAAAACACCTCGAATCTCCGCCGTGCATGCTTTGAAAAGGGTGTGAAACTTCTTGTCGTCAAGAACACTTTGCTCACCAAGGCAATAGAGAAGAACGGCAACGAAGGCATCAAGGCCCTTTGCGAAACGCTGAAAGGTTCCACCGCAATAATGTTCACCACAACGCCCAATGCTCCCGCGAAGATCATCAAGGAGTTCGGCGCGAAGATCGGCAAGCCCGAACTCAAGGCCGCTTTCCTTCAGGAATGCAGCTACGTCGGGGCTGAGCACCTCAATACTCTGGTGAACATCAAGTCTCACGATGAACTTGTCGGTGACATCATCAGTCTACTCCAATCACCTATCAGGCGAGTTGTTTCCGCTCTTGAAAACGCAAAGAAAGAGGACAGCGCAGAATAGGCATACCAATTTTAACACAGTAACAAATAATTTAAAAAACAATAATTATGGCAGATATTAAAGCTCTTGCGGAAGAACTCGTAAATCTAACCGTAAAAGACGTGCAGGAACTTGCACAGATTCTCAAAGATGAATACGGCATTGAGCCTGCAGCTGCAGCAGTCGTAGTAGCCGAAGGTGGCAATGGCGGTGCTCAGGCAGAAGCTGAACAGTCAGCATTCGATGTAATCCTCGTTTCAGCCGGCCAGGCTAAACTTCAGATGGTCAAAGCCGTGAAGGAACTCACAGGCCTCGGACTCAAGGAAGCGAAAGACCTCGTAGATCAGGCTCCTAACGCCAAGATTAAAGAGAAAATTTCAAAAGCTGAAGCAGAACAGATTAAGGCAGCCCTTGAGGAAGCTGGTGGAGAAGTTGAACTTAAATAAGCCGTCAACTGTCCCCTTCTCATTAGGGTAACACAGTATCGGGTTTAGAGCCGACAAAAAGGCTCTAAACCTTTTTGTCGTTTTCAAAGTTTATTTTCACCCATCTTCACAACAATGCCGCAAAAAATTAATAATCAAAGGGTTACATTTGCTACCTCAAAGACACTCCTCGATTATCCCGATTTTTTGGAAGTTCAGCTGAAATCTTTCAAGGATTTCTTCCAGCTCGAAACAACTGCTGAAAATCGCAAGAATGAAGGGCTTTACAAAGTCTTTCAGGAGGTTTTTCCAATAGTAGATACTCGCAACAACTTCGAACTGAATTTCATCGACTACTTCATCGACCCTCCCCGTTACACAATGGACGAGTGTCTTGACAGAGGTCTGACCTATTCGGTGCCGCTAAAGGCCAAGCTGAAGTTGCAATGCAATGACGAAGAACACGAAGATTTCGAGACCAAGATACAGGATGTCTATCTGGGAGCCATTCCGTATATGACCCCCCGTGGAACGTTCATCATCAACGGTTCCGAGCGTATCGTCGTGTCCCAGTTGCACCGCTCCCCCGGAGTCTTCTTCGGCCAGAGCATGCACGCCAACGGAACAAAGCTGTATTCAGCGCGAATCATTCCTTTCAAAGGATCCTGGATTGAGTTTGCAACGGACATCAACAACGTGATGTACGCATACATCGACAGGAAGAAGAAACTCCCTGTAACGACACTTCTTCGTGCCATCGGCTATGAGTCCGACAAGGATATCCTTGATATTTTCGGACTGGCAAACGAAGTAAAGGTCAACAAGACCAATCTGAAGAAATGCATCGGATGCCGTCTTGCCGCCAAGGTACTCAGGACCTGGAATGAAGACTTCGTGGATGAAGACACGGGCGAGGTTGTTTACGTTGAACGTAACGAATCCGTCGTAGAACGTGAAACCATTCTCGAAGAAGAACACATTGAGAAAATTCTCGAATCCGGAGCAAGCACCATCCTTCTTCACAAGGAAGATGCGAACGCATCGGATTACGCAATCATATACAACACGCTGCAGAAGGATCAGACCAATTCCGGTGCTGATGCCATCACATACACATACAGGCAGTTGCGTAATTCCGAACCGCCTGATGACGCGACAGCCAGGGAGGTTATCAACAACCTGTTCTTCTCCAACAAGAGATACGACCTGGGACTGGTGGGCCGATACCGCATCAACCGCAAGCTGAACTTGTCAACGCCCGCCGACGTCCGCGTCCTGACAAATGAGGACATCGTCGAAATCATCAAATATCTCATACAGCTGATCAACTCGAAGGCCACCGTCGATGATATCGACCACCTGAGCAACAGGCGAATCCGCACGGTCGGGGAACAACTCGCAAACCAGTTCAGCGTAGGACTGGCGAGAATGGCGCGCACCATCCGGGAAAGGATGAACGTCCGCGACAACGAGGTTTTCACTCCCGTGGATCTGATCAATGCAAAGACCCTGTCGAGCGTCATCAACAGCTTCTTCGCGACCAGCCAGCTCAGCCAGTTTATGGACCAGACCAATCCTCTGGCGGAGATGACAAACAAACGCCGTCTCTCCGCGCTGGGTCCCGGCGGTCTTTCAAGGGACAGGGCAGGATTCGAGGTACGAGACGTGCACTACACGCATTATGGACGTCTGTGCCCCATCGAAACTCCTGAAGGTCCGAATATCGGTCTTATCTCTTCTCTGTGCGTTTATGCAAGTATCAACGATCTCGGATTCATCGAGACACCATACCGCAAGGTAGAAGGCGGTAAGGTCGATTTGAGTGATGACGGCATCGTATACCTGAGCGCCGAGGAAGAGGAGAACAAGAACGTCGCCCAGGCAAGCGTGAAGCTTGCCGATGACGGAGAAATCCTTGACGAGAGAGTCAAGTGCCGTCGTGAAGCCGATTTCCCCGTGCTCACCAAGGATGACGTGAACCTTGTGGACGTGGCCCCCAACCAGATAGCATCAATAGCGGCCTCCCTCATCCCGTTCCTGGAGCACGATGACGCCAACCGCGCACTGATGGGTTCCAACATGATGAGACAGGCTGTTCCCATCATCAAGCCCGAAGCTCCTATCGTAGGAACCGGACTCGAAGGTCCTGTCGCCCGCGATTCAAGGACTCAGATTACCGCGGAGGGTGACGGAGAAGTGGTATTCGTGGATGCACGTGAAATCCATATCCGTTACAACAGGACTGAAAGCGAGAAATTCGTAAGTTTCGCTCCCGAAGTCACCGTCTATACTCTGCCTCAATACCGCAAGACCAACCAGAGTACTTCGATACGCCTTACCCCTATCGTCAGAAACGGTCAGAAAGTCACCAAGGGCCAGATTCTTACCGAAGGCTATGCCACCCAGAACGGTGAACTCGCGCTCGGAAGGAACCTCAAGGTCGCCTTCATGCCCTGGAAAGGTTACAACTATGAGGATGCCATCGTCCTGTCCGAGAGAATTATCAGGGAGGACATCTTCACCTCCATCCACGTGGACGAGTACATTATGGAGGTTCGCGACACCAAACGCGGAATGGAAGAGCTCACCAGCGATATCCCCAACGTCAGCGAGGACGCCACCAAGGATCTGGATGACAACGGTATCATCCGCATCGGTGCGCACGTCGAGCCGGGTGACATCCTGATTGGAAAAATCACCCCGAAGGGAGAAAGCGACCCTTCACCCGAGGAGAAGCTTCTCCGCGCAATCTTCGGTGACAAGGCCGGTGACGTGAAGGACGCTTCCCTCAAGGCATCTCCTTCCCTTTCCGGAACCATCATAGGAAAGAGCCTCTATTCAAGAGTGACCAAAGACAACACCAAGAAGGGCAAGCAGAAGATGAAAGACCAGCTTGACGCAGCTCAGGCGGACTTCAACAAGAAGGTGGCTGACCTGCGGAGCATCTTCATCGACAAACTCGCCACGCTGGTATGCGACAAGAAGAGTTCGGGAATCAGCGACCTGTACGGCACCGAGGTCATTGCAAAGGGAGAGACCATCACCAGAAATCAGCTTGAGGCCATCAATTATGAAGACATCAATGCGGTGAAGTGGACCTCCGACAAGAAGGCCAACGATATGGTCAAGAACCTTGTCAACAACTTCCTCATCGCCTGCAAGGAACTGGATGCACAGTACAAGAGGGTATGCTACAACCTTACCATCGGAGACGAACTTCCTTCCGGCATAATGCAGATTGCAAAAGTGTACGTAGCCAAGAAACGTAAGATTCAGGTGGGTGACAAGATGGCAGGCCGCCACGGAAACAAGGGTATCGTTGCCAAAGTCGTCCGTGACGAAGATATGCCGTTCCTCGATGACGGAACCCCCGTGGACATCGTCCTCAACCCTCTCGGCGTGCCTTCCCGTATGAACCTCGGTCAGATATACGAAACCGTTCTCGGTTGGGCCGGGCGTGAACTCGGACTGAAATTCAGCACTCCCATATTCGATGGAGCAAGCCTTGAAAAGATATGCGAATATACCGACAAGGCAGGCCTTCCGAGATATGGCCGCACCCGTCTGCGCGACGGCGGTACCGGTGAATATTTCGACCAGCCCGCAACGGTCGGCGTAATCTATATGATCAAGCTCGGTCATATGGTTGACGACAAGATGCACGCCCGTTCAATCGGTCCGTACTCACTCATAACCCAGCAGCCTCTCGGCGGTAAAGCCCAGTTCGGAGGCCAGCGTTTCGGAGAGATGGAGGTCTGGGCTCTCGAAGCATTCGGAGCATCCAACATACTCCAGGAAATACTGACAATCAAATCGGATGACGTTACAGGTCGTAGTCGTGCATACGAGGCCATCGTGAAGGGAGATCCGATGCCGCAGGCAGGAATTCCCGAATCACTGAACGTGCTGCTTCACGAAATGCGCGGTCTGGGCTTGAGCATCAATCTTGACAAAGTGAACGAAAACTGATTGTTGGACAATTAAATATTAAAGATATGCCTTTGAATAAAGATACTAAGGTAAAAACCAATTTCAACCAGATAACGATTGGCCTTGCATCTCCCGAAGAGATACTGGCCCGTTCTTCAGGCGAGGTCCTCAAACCCGAGACCGTCAATTACCGCACCTACAAGCCGGAGCGTGACGGCCTTTTCTGCGAGAGGATTTTTGGTCCGACAAAAGATTACGAATGCCACTGCGGTAAATACAAAAGAATACGTTATCGCGGCATAGTTTGCGACAGGTGCGGTGTGGAAGTTACCGAGAAGAAGGTGCGCCGTGAACGTATGGGCCACATCAACCTTACGGTTCCCGTTGCGCACATCTGGTATTTCCGTTCCTCCCCCAACAAGATAGGGTATCTGCTCGGCATTCCCGCAAAGAAACTTGAGGCCATCATATATTATGAAAGGTATGTGGTCCTCAATGCAGGCTGCGCGAAGGAACTCGGGGTGAACAATATGGATCTTCTGTCAGAAGAGGAATACCTGAACGTCACGGAGCATCTCCCGAAGGAGAACGCCTCCCTCGAAAACGACAATCCTGACAAGTTCAGGGCAGGAATGGGAGCTGAAGCCATCTATGAAATGCTTCAGGCCATCGATCTGGACAAATTGTCATACGAACTGCGCAGCGCCACTGAGAAAGAGACTTCCCAGCAGCGCAAGACCGAGGCTCTCAAGAGACTCAGCGTCATCGAGGCTTTCCGCGAATCAAAGGACACCAACCGTCCCGAATGGATGATAATGAAGGTCATACCTGTCATCCCGCCGGATTTGCGCCCCCTCGTTCCGCTTGACGGAGGCCGTTTTGCGACAAGCGACGTGAATGACCTGTACCGTCGTGTCATCATCCGCAACAACCGTCTGAAGAGACTGATTGAAATCAAGGCTCCCGACGTGATTCTGAGAAACGAAAAGCGTATGCTTCAGGAAGCCGTCGACAGTTTGTTCGACAACAGCCGCAAGTCCAACGCGGTCAAGTCTGAGTCCAACCGCACACTGAAATCCCTGTCCGACAACCTCAAGGGCAAACAGGGACGTTTCCGCCAGAACCTTCTCGGTAAACGCGTGGACTATTCCGCCCGTTCCGTCATCGTCGTGGGTCCGGAACTCCAGATGCACGAATGCGGTCTACCTAAATATATGGCTGCCGAACTCTACAAACCTTTCATCATCAGGAAACTGATAGAAAGAGGCATCGTGAAGACAGTCAAATCGGCGAAGAAAATCGTCGACCGCAAGGATGCCGTAATATGGGACATCCTCGAGAACGTGATGAAAGGTCATCCCGTTCTGCTGAACCGTGCCCCTACCCTTCACCGACTCGGTATTCAGGCTTTCCAGCCCCGAATGATTGAAGGAAAGGCCATCCAGCTTCACCCTCTCGCCTGTACGGCATTCAACGCCGACTTCGACGGTGACCAGATGGCGGTCCACCTACCTCTTGGCAACGCAGCTATCCTTGAGGCTCAGATTCTGATGCTCGGATCTCACAACATCCTCCATCCCGCAAACGGAGCGCCTATCACGGTGCCGTCTCAGGATATGGTTCTCGGCCTGTACTATATTACCAAGGAGCGTCCGGGAGCCAAAGGCGAAGGACTCAAGTTTTACGGTCCCGAAGAGGCAATCATAGCATATAATGAAGGACGTGTCGAATATCAGACGAAGGTTTCAGTCCGCGTACCCGTGGACAAGAAGGACCTGAGCAAGGGATATCAGACAGTCGACACAACCGTAGGACGTATCTATTTCAACCAGTACGTGCCTGATGAGGTCCCGTTCATCAACACCCTTCTCAAGAAGAAGTCACTTCGTGACATCATCGGAGAGGTCCTGAAATACACCTGTGTCGCACGGACTTCCAAGTTCCTGGATGACATCAAGAACCTCGGTTACCGGATGGCATTCGAAGGAGGTCTTTCATTCAACCTTGGCGACGTAATCATTCCTGAGGAGAAGAAAGGTCTTGTCGATGACGGTTATCAGGAGGTGGAGAACATTCAGGCCAGTTTCGATATGGGTCTTATCACCAACAACGAGCGTTACAACCAGATCATCGACGTATGGACAAAGACAAACACCCGTCTGACCAACATCGTCGAGCAGCAGATCAAGAACGACAAGCAGGGATTCAATCCCGTATATATGATGCTTGATTCCGGCGCCCGTGGATCAAAGGAACAGATCCGTCAGCTTTGCGGTATGCGTGGTCTGATGGCAAAGCCCCAGAAATCCGGTTCAACAGGTGCCGAGATTATCGAAAACCCTATTCTTGCAAACTTCAAGGAGGGATTGAGCGTTCTTGAGTACTTCATCTCAACACACGGTGCCCGTAAAGGTCTTGCCGATACCGCGTTGAAGACTGCGGACGCCGGTTATCTGACCCGCCGTCTGGTTGACGTAAGCCACGACGTGATTATCAACGAGGAGGATTGCGGCACTCTCCGCGGTCTGGTGGCGACAGCCATCAAGGACAAGGACGAAGTTGTCGAGACCCTTGGTGAAAGGATTCTCGGACGCACCACGGTGCACGACATCTACAACCCTCTCACCGGCGAAAAGATTCTCAGTTCAGGTGAGCAGATCACGGAAGATATTGCTGACCTTATCGAACAGCTTCCCATCGAACAGGTAGAGATTCGTTCCGTTCTCACCTGCGAGTCCAAGAAGGGCGTATGCGCGAAATGCTACGGAAGGAATCTTGCCACAGGCCGTATGGTGGAGAAGGGCGAAGTTGTCGGAGTCATCGCCGCGCAGTCAATCGGCGAGCCCGGTACTCAGCTTACCCTCCGAACTTTCCACGTCGGTGGTGTTGCGGGAGGTAAGGTTTCAGAGAGTGAAATCGTCTCCAAGTATGAAGGACGCCTTGAATTCGAGGAACTCCGCACCATTGTCAAGAACGACGAAAACGGAGAACACACCATCGTTGTCAGCCGTGCCACCGAAATGAGGATAGTCCACCCCACTACAGGCATCACCCTCGGACAGTACAATATCCCTTATGGGTCCGAACTGTTCATACAGAATGGAAAAGATGTTGTCAAGGGTGACAGAATCTGCAGTTGGGATGCATATAACGCATTGACCATTACCGAAATAGACGGTACTGCCGTATATGACAGTATGGTGGACGGCGTCACTTTCAGAGAGGAAGCCACGGATGAATTCTCCGTACACCGCGAGAAAGTCGTCATCGAATCCCGTGACAAGTCCAAGAACCCTACCATCAGAGTGCTTGATGCCAATGGAGAGGAACTCAAGCAGTACAACCTCCCCGTCGGTGCACACGTAATGATTGAGGACGGTCAGCAGATAAAGGCCGGTGACATTCTGGTCAAGATTCCCCGCGCCATCGGCAAGGCCGGTGATATCACGGGAGGTCTGCCGCGCGTCACCGAGCTGTTCGAGGCCCGCAACCCGTCCAACCCCGCAGTGGTCAGTGAAATCAACGGTGAGGTCAAAATGGGAAAGAACCGCCGCGGTAACCGTGAGATTATCATCAAGGCCAAGAGCGGAGACGAAAAATCATACCTTGTTCCCCTGTCAAAACAGATTCTCGTCCAGGAAAACGACTATGTCCGTGCCGGAATGCCGCTTTCCGACGGAGCTGTTTCCCCGACCGACATCCTCAACATCCTCGGTCCCATCAAGGTTCAGGAATACATCGTCAACGAGGTTCAAGGAGTCTATCGTATGCAGGGTGTGAAGATCAACGACAAACACTTTGAAGTCATTGTCCGCCAGATGATGCGCAAGGTTGAAATCGTGGATCCCGGTGACACCCGCTTCCTCCCCGAACAGCTTGTCGACAAGATTGAGTTCAACGAGGAGAACGACTCGATATTCGACAGGAAGGTCGTGCTTGATGCCGGAGATTCGACAAATCTCCACGCAGGCCAGATTGTCACTGTTCGCCAGCTGAGAGACGAGAACTCGCTTCTCAAGAGACAGGATCTCAAGACAGTGGAGGCCCGCGACGCCGTCCCCGCAACTTCGAACCAGATACTCCAGGGTATCACGAGGGCTGCATTGAGGACCAACAGCTTCATGTCAGCCGCATCATTCCAGGAGACTACCAAAGTATTGAGCGACGCCGCCATCCGCGGAAAAGTGGATACTTTGGAAGGACTGAAGGAAAATGTCATTTGCGGACATCTGATTCCTGCCGGTACCGGCCAGCGCGAATACGACAAACTTATCGTCACTTCAAAGGAGGAGTACGAGAAGATGCTCGCACGAAAGACCAGATAACAATTAACCCCGATATCAAGGGCGGTGATGCAGTCGCCGCCCTTTTTATTTTTTTCTGAAATATGGCTATCATACGTGAACTCAACGGCATAATGCCGAAAATAGGCAAGAATTGTTTCATCGCAGAAAATGCGGCTATCATAGGCGACGTGGAAATAGGTGACGATTGCAGCATCTGGTACGGCGCCGTCCTCCGCGGAGACGTGAACTCCATCAGGCTCGGCAACCGCGTCAACGTACAGGACAATGCAAGCATCCACACGACATACAAGACATCTGTGTCAATATTGGGCGATGACGTTTCAGTAGGACACAATGCCGTCATACACGGGGCGACGATAGGAGCCGGCTCCCTGATAGGTATGGGGTCCGTCGTCCTTGACAATGTGGAGATTGCCCCGGGAAGCATCGTCGCGGCGGGCGCGGTCGTGCTCGGAGGGAGCAAGCTGGATCAGGGTGTCTATGCCGGAGTCCCGGCAAAGAAGGTCAAGGAAGGGAGTCCGAAGGTTGCGGAAACCGCCGGACACAACGCCCGGCAGTATATGATGTACAAGGACTGGTACAAATAACACTGCCCAAAGTCGCCTTGCAGCTGTTGTGGGTATATGCTGTCCGGCAATCCTCCCCACTG
>JAGHVE010000050.1 GCA_018064445.1 Candidatus Cacconaster equifaecalis | reverse complement strand
ATAAAATTGTGATAAAAAAATTTTTTTTCTCTTGTTTTTTTCACAAAAAACGCAAGTGTCTAACTTTCAATATAAAATATTTTTAAAAAATATAATATGCTGAAAATCAGCGATATGACAAAGCCGTATAGCGTAATGTGCTGACATCTATGGCTTTAATATTTCGGGTCAGAAATCAGCACCCGCGCCCTATCTGTATACGATGAAAGCTTCGGGAAATTTGGCCTTGACGGTCTTGAGTGCGGCTGAGGCTTCCTCCCTGGATGCATAGCTGCCGACAGTGTATTTGTAAAGGCCGTTGACGCGCAGTTTGTCCACGTCTTTCAAGCCCTTGAACTGCGAATTGCCTTCGCTCAGATTTTTGGGGGATGCCATAATCTGGATGCGGTATGCCTTGCCATCCGGTTTGGCTGCCGCCACCTCCACCTGTGGTTCCGGAATGTCAGTTTCCGATTCATCAACGAATGAAATATCTTCGTCATATCCGTCCTTGAATGCACGGAATGCCTTGAAGATGTTGTCCGCTATCTTGTCCCTTTCGGCTTTGGATGCCAGTATTCTCCTGTCCGAAGGATTGGAGAGGAAGCCGACTTCCACCAGAATCGCAGGCATAGTCGTTTTCCACAGGACCAGAATGGGCGCCTGCTTGATACCGCGGTTTACGGTAATAGGCCCCTTTTTCAACTGCTTCTGGACAAGGGATGCCATTTCTATGCTCTGTTCGAAAGAGGCGTTCTGCATCAGGTTGAACAATATGTATGACTCGGCGTTGGAAGGGTCGAATCCCTGATAGGTGGTGGAATAATCCTTTTCCAGCAGAATCACCGAGTTTTCCCTCTTGCAGACCTCCATATTGGAAGCGCTCTTGTCGGTACCCATCACGAATGTCTCCACTCCGCGGACATCGGATTTGTTTTTGACGGAATTGACGTGGATGGAGATGAACAGGTCCGCGTGGTTGCGGTTGGCGATATCAGCCCTTGTGGCGAGAGGGATGAAGACATCCTTCTTTCTGGTGTACAGGACCTTGACATCCGGGAAGGCTTCGTCGATTTTCTTTCCCAGTGCGAGGGCGATGTCAAGGTTTATGGAACTTTCCTTAAGCTTTTTGTCCGGAGAGATTGTCCCCGGGTCGTTTCCTCCGTGCCCCGCATCAATCACCACGGTGCGAAGTTTTACCGACGAATCCGTTTCGGCGTATGCGACAGTGCCCATCAGCAGGAGTGGAACGATTATTGAGAAGGCAAAGCACCGTTTCAATTGAATTACCATTGGGATTGGTGTTTTTTTATTAAATTTGCACTTTTGCAAATATACCAAAAAATGTTGGATAAACGTTGCTGCATTGTGGCTTTTCTGGCTATCCTGGTTTCTGTGTCCGTGGGTGCCCAGATACGTGATTCGTCATATTTGCGCAGCGTGAAGCCCGTTCTCCAGCCTACGGAAACGCCGGAACTCAAGGATACGGTATTGATGACCCCCATCGATTCCGCGGAGTTTGCGGCTGTTGAGGAGCAGCCTGCCTCTTCCGGCACTCTGGACAGGCCTGCATTTTCCACGGCCAGAGACTCCGTGATAGAGGATCCTGAAAAGAACATCATCTATTATTTCGGTGAGGTGACCGCAAGATATCAGGATATGGAACTGACTGCGGACTATATGTCATACAATACAGAACTCAACGTGGTTTATGCCAGGGGTACTCTTGACACCATAACGAAGGAACTTGTGGGCCGACCGGTGATGAAACAGGGCAACCAGCAGTATGAGATGGATGAGGTGTTCTACAATTTCACATCAAGGAAGGCCAAAATCAAGAATATGGACACGAAGCAGGATCAGGGCAAGATTAAGGGAAATAACCTCAAGATGATGCCCGACCAGTCCATAAACATAGAGGGTGGACGATATACGGTGTGTGATGCGGAGCATCCTCATTACTATCTGAAAATGACGACGGCCAAAGTAATCACTAAACCCAAGCAGAAAACGATGTTCGGCCCCGCGTATCCGGTCTTCGCCGACGTGCCCTTTCCGCTTGTGCTTCCGTTCGGTTTCGTCCCCGATATGCCAGACAGGGCCAGCGGCATTCTGATTCCGACATACGGAGAGGAGGCTGCCAGGGGCATGTACCTGAGGGACCTCGGCTATTCGTTCGTGATAGGGGATTTTATGGACCTGGCTCTCACGGCCGATTTCTATACCTACGGTTCCTGGGCGGGCAGAGTTACCTCCCGTTACAAGAAAAGGTACAAGTTCGACGGCAATGTCACCGTGAACTATTCAAGTGACGTCACCGGCGAGAAGGGCAGCAAGGATTACAACCAGTCAAAGAATTTCGGTGTGACCTGGAGCCACTCGCAGGATGCCAAGGCAAGGCCGGGAACCTCTTTCCGCGCCTCTGTCAATTTCTCCAGCCCTTCCAACAACAAATACAATTCCACGGGCATAACGGAAAGTCTTCAGAACCAGATGTCCTCATCCATCTCATATTCCAAGACGTGGAGCGGGATGAGCCTCTCCGTGAACGCCCTGCACAGTCAGAATTCCCGGGACAGTTCATATACCGTGACGTTGCCCAACATCACTTTCACCGTAAACAGGTTCTATCCGTTCAAGAGGAAGAACAGGGTGGGGAAGGCCAGGATTTATGAGGACATATCCCTGAGCTACAACACCACCCTCCAGAACAAGGTGAATTTCAAGGCCAGCGATTTTTCTCTCGACAAGAATATGCTGAACAAGATGCAGAACGGAATGACTCACAACTTCACCATAGGACTCCCGTCGTTCACTGTTCTGAAGTATCTGAATTTCAGCCCCAACCTGACATATGGAATGAACTGGTTCTTCAGAAACCAGTATATGGAGTACAATCCCGAGACGAACAAGGTCGATACAAAGCAGACGGATCAGTTCAGCACTTTCGGAATCACCCAGACCTATTCCGGAGGAATCTCGATGAGCACCAGGATTTACGGAACTTTCATCTTCCGCAACAAGAGAAGCAAGGTACAGGCCATAAGGCATATGATTTCGCCCTCCATAAGCTTCAGCGGACGTCCTGAACTGGGAACTGCCGCCAACGGATATACTTCATACACATATGTCGATACGTCGGGCGTCGAGCATACCGTCGAGTACAACAAATATTCGGGAGGAGTCTATTCTCCCCCTTCCAAGGGCAAGTCGGCATCCCTGTCGTTTTCGATAGGCAACAATATTGAAGCCAAGATCCGAAAGAAACTGGACCCCGACAGCGAAGAGGCGAACGACCCCAAGAAATCCACCGAGAAGGTCAAGCTGATAGACCAGTTGAATCTGAGCGGATCATACAACTTCCTTGCGGATTCCCTGAAACTCTCCAATATCTCCGTCAATGCCAGCACGACTGTATTCGGAAAACTGGGTATCAGCGGCAACCTGTCCCTCGACCCATACGCCGTCAATGAGAGGGGTCAGAAGATAAACACCTTCAACGTCGTCAAGACCGGACATCTGGCAAGGCTGACCAATGCCAGCGCATCCCTTTCGTGGTCAATCTCCGGGGACGGAAAGTTCAAGGGCAATGACGGTCAGAAAAGCGAAGACTCATACACGAAGGTATATTATCATCCGATGACCGGAGAATATATCCCGGGCGGATGGACATACTACACGAATCCCAATATCCCCTGGTCCCTGAGTCTGAACTACAGTTATTCCTATCAGAAGACATATCAGTATGCCAACGACCAGCTGCAGGTCAAGAACAAGCATACCCAGACACTCGGCATATCCGGCCAGATAAGATTCATCAAGGCCTTGAGCGCCAACATCAACACCGGCTTTGACATAACCGCGATGAAGCTCAGCACGACACAGGTGTCTGCAACATACGACCTTCACTGTTTCGCGATATCCATCTCCTGGGTGCCAAACGGACAGTGGGAGAGCTGGAGTTTCAGGATAGCGGCCAAGGCCTCCGGACTGTCAGACCTTCTGCAGTTCAAGAAGTCCGCAAGTTTCTGGGACAAATGATTTGTATTGTTCGATTTTTTGCTAACTTTGCAGCGATATCCTAAAAAGATGCCGTTCCATCGTGAACGGCGGTTTTTCTACCTTTTTATATGTACGACATAATTGAACTTAGCAGCAAAAGTCAGGAGGACTTGATTGCTATCGCCAAGGAATTGAAAATCAAGAAGCCCGAATCCATAAAGGCCGAAGATCTCATATACGTGATTCTGGATGAGCAGGCCGTTCAGACAAACGAACGTCCCACCAGAAAGACAAAGAAGAAAGTTGTCAAGTCATCGGCCGAGTCCGAGTCCGCGCCTGCTGCGGCACCAGCCCCGGCATCTTCACCGGAAAAGGCGAAGGAAGAACCTGCGAAAAAGAAGAGACAGCCCCGAAAGAAGGTGTCTGAAGCGGCGAAGAGCACTGAAAGCGAACCTGCTCCGGCACAGACCCCCGCACCGCAGCAGCAACCGGTTGAAACGGCGAAGCCCGCAGAGCCCGCAAAAACCAGAACGCCCAGAAAGCGCATAGGCAAGCAGGAGAAGCAGCCTGCCGTTCCGATAGCGGAAGCCGCTCCGGCACAGGTTCAGACCCAGACCCCCGCTCCGGTATCTGATTCGGCAAAGGATGTGGCTTCGGCTCCGAAGGCGCAGCCTCGGAATCAGCAGCCACAGCCGCAGAACCAGCCCCAGAAACCCACGAGAATCGAGTTCGAAGGCATTGTCGAGGCTACTGGAGTCCTTGAGATAATGCCTGACGGCTATGGATTCCTCCGCTCCTCGGATTACAACTACCTCAATTCCCCGGATGACATATATGTATCTCAGAGCCAGATAAAAATGTATGCCCTCAAGACGGGTGACACCATTCTGGGGGAAATCCGTCCTCCGCGTGAAGGCGACAAGTATTTCCCTCTGGTGAAAATCAACCGGATTAACGGAAGGAGCCCCGAATTCATAAGGGACAGGGTTCCCTTCGATTTCCTGACCCCTCTTTTCCCGGATGAGAAGTTCAACATCACGGGTCACGGGCACAACAGCAACATCTCCATCCGTGTGGTCGATATGTTCACCCCGATAGGAAAGGGGCAGAGGGGATTGATAGTCGCCCAGCCGAAGACAGGCAAGACCGTATTGCTCAAAGATATAGCCAACGCGATTGCGGACAATCACCCCGAGGTTTATATGATAGTCCTGCTGATTGACGAACGTCCTGAGGAGGTTACCGATATGGAGCGTAGCGTGAAGGCCGAGGTGATTGCCTCGACTTTCGACGAGCCTGCAGACCACCACGTAAAGGTGGCCAATATGGTTCTTGAAAAGGCGAAGAGGCTTGTCGAGTGCGGACACGACGTGGTTATCCTGCTTGACTCCATAACAAGGCTTGCAAGAGCGTTCAACACAGTCCAGCCCGCTTCCGGAAAAGTGCTTTCCGGCGGTGTGGATGCCAACGCCCTCCACAAGCCCAAACGTTTCTTCGGCGCTGCGAGGAACATTGAAGGGGGAGGATCCCTGACGATTCTTGCAACGGCACTGACAGAGACAGGCTCCAAGATGGATGACGTCATCTTCGAGGAGTTCAAGGGGACCGGAAACCTCGAGCTGCAGCTTGACCGCAAGCTGGCCAACAGAAGGGTGTTCCCTGCTGTGGACGTCACTCTCAGTTCGACCCGTCGCGACGACCTTCTCTACAACCCCGACTACATCAACCGTATCTGGGTGTTGCGCAACTACCTGGCCGATATGACCTCTGTCGAGGCTATGGAGTTCATCAAGACCCGTATGGAGAAGACCCTCAGCAACGAGGAGTTCCTCATCTCGATGAACGGCGACAAATTGAGTTAGTTCCAGATGCGCAGGATAATCGCTCCTTCAATGCTTTCGGCCGATTTCGGCCGCATCGGGGAGGTTTGCGCGATGCTTGACGGCAGTGCCGCCGACCGTATCCATCTGGATATCCTCGACGGGGTGTTCGCCCCCAACATATCTTTCGGATTTCCTGTCTGTGAGGCGATTGCCGCCGCCTCGCACAAGCCGTTGGACATTCACCTGATGATTGTCCATCCGGAGAATTATATTGAAAGGTTTGCGGCTCTCAAGGGTGCAAGGTACATCAGTGTCCATATCGAGGCCTGCGGGGGACGTCTCCGCAAGGTGCTGCGGCAGATACGTGCCCTTGGCCTGCAGGCCGGCATAGCAATCAACCCCGAAACCCCGGTGGAATCACTGATAGAATATTTCGGGGAGTTCGATTTCGTTATGGTGATGGGAGTGAATCCCGGCTACAGCGGACAGGCGTATATTCCCGAGACTCTTGAGAGGGTCGGCATCATCTCCGAGATGGCCGCTGCCGCCGAGGCCTCTTTCTTCATCGAGGTCGATGGGGGTGTCGGGAAATCCAATATCGACGATCTCCAGAGAGCCGGGGCGACCGTGTTCGTATCAGGCTCATCTGTCTTCAGGGCACCGGATCCGGCGGCTGCAATCGCGGAACTTGGAGCTGTTTCTTAGCGCGCCGTCAGGATGATATGGTTTCCCTTGTCAGTCGATAGGAATCTGTCGAAACTTTCCGGACTGTCGAATTTGAAACGAAGCTGTGTCCTGCATCTCTGCGGGATGTTGGTGTTCATTATCACCTCTCCGTCCGTGCAGTAGAAATTCTCCAGTTCCTTCCCGGAAAACTTGATGATGGAGAACCTTCCGCTCGGGACGCTTCCGGCGACTCCGATTCCTATGGAGGATTCGAAGTGGGACGGCAGTCTGAACCCGTGTACCATCTGGAGCGGTATCGTGCAGTGCGCGAGGTCCAGCGTCAGTTCATCCCTGTTCATTGAAGAGGGGTTGCACATAAATGAGGGCTGTCCCCAGGCCAGTTTCGCGTATATCATCGACCAGAGGGCCGGAATATCACCTTCACAGCCTGCAACTATGCCTTCCTCATTGAGGAGTGACAGGGCGAGGCAGGATGTCGTGCGGCAGGACGCTATCAGGTCGAAACATTTGACGGTAAGTGCGGAAAGGCCATACAGGACGCATATTCTGCTTAGGGCGACATACATCCTTGCAGCTTCGGTAAGATCCGCCCTGCTGCGGTCCGCGGCAAGGAACCTCTCCATCCGGTTGGTAACGGCCACCACCTTAGGGTCGTCGGAGGGTGTCAGGATGAACGTTTCCACGACCTCCTCGACAGATATCTCCTTGAATGAAACGCCGTAATGCTTTGAAACCGCCTCCTTGTCGATGTCCGAGGCAATCAGCCACGGGCTTTGGCCCCCTATCAGACCTATTGCCATCTTCGAGAGGGAATGGCGTACGGATTTGGAAAATTCCGGAATCTGTGCCGGCTCCGTAATTGTGGACGCCTTGCCGCCGTCCCGGCGGAAGAGGCTTTCCACCATATTCCTGAAGAACTCTGCACTATAGTCCAGAGGGGCGTTGAAATGGCGGTAACTGATTCCCTTGCGACCGAGGTATGAACTGATTTCCAGTGCCGCGGCCAGTGAATTATGGAATCCGTCGCTCAGCAGCACGGCGTTCTCTCTCAGAGTGTCGGTGTAGTTGCGGAAAATCTCCTCTGTGCCCCCTGTCGCGATGAAGCAGACGGTAGCGCAGTCGTCAGGATTGTCGAGCGCCGCCCCCTTGGGCTCTCCTCCGTCAATATACTTGCTGATGCGGGAGGAGTTGGCCATCAGTGAGCTGGGGTAGTCAATCTGCAGGTCCGTCAGTTTGCGCAGTTCCTCGAACATTTCAGAGCGGGTGTTCAGTACGCTGGCCCGGTTGTGAAGTTCGGAAGCGAAAATAATCAGTTTCAAATGTCTCATACGGTGCAAAAATAATATTTTTTGAAAAATGTTGCACATAATAAATTATTTAGTATTTTTGCAGTCCCAAAAAACAAGCAACCTCTTGCAAAAGTGACGTGATGAATCGGGCAATGTTGCGCTATATATTTGATTGTTATGGATTTAATGAAGATTGCACAGGAAGCTTGTGCACAGGAACAGAAAAATTTCCCCGCTTTCAAGGCAGGTGATACCATCACCGTCACCTACAAAATCAAGGAAGAGAACAAGGAACGTCTCCAGAA
>JAGHVE010000141.1 GCA_018064445.1 Candidatus Cacconaster equifaecalis | reverse complement strand
CGCTTTTCGAGTGGAATAATGTGGGTGATGAGGGAGATTTTCGGCTTGCCTGACGAACTGATGCTTTGTGAGGCGGATGAAAAGACCGGAAGACTGCTGCTGGATGAGATATTGACGGGAGGAAACTTCGGACGCTTCAACAAAAACAACAAAGGCCTGCATAGCGGTCCTGCGATCGGCCGTATCCTGAACAGGCTGAAGAGAAATCTGCGTTTCCTGACTCTTGGACCTTGGGAGGTTCTTTGTTCACCATTCTGGAGCCTTTGGCATTGGTTCTGGAGGAAGAGATACGGTTTGATATAGGCCGGAAAAGTTTGCTAATATGCCGAAGATAAAGTAATTTTGCGTAAGAAGCGAAAAATGCGATATATAATCTTCTGATTGATAAACGGATACCAATAAGCTTATGTACAGAAAAGTCATAATGATAATTTCTGCTCTCGCCCTTTCGGCAGTCTGTGCCTTCGGACAGATGTCGGACGCTGCCGTGAGGGAATATCTGATGCAGGGTATGAGTGCGGGCAAGACCGTGCAGCAATTGTCCTCGGAGTTGCTTTCACGAGGAGTTACTACCTCTCAGGCCAATCGTTTGATGCGGGAATTCAAAGGAAAAAATGCCGACAGCCCCTTGGAGGTCGGGCAAGAACGCCAAAGGACAGTGACTGCAACAGATGTTCGCAGGGAGCATTCAGCGGACAAGCAGGTTAAAAAGGAAGAGGAGCGTCCCGTCAGAAAAGAAATCGACACGGAAGAGGAAACTTCACCTGAAGACACCATCGTTATCTATGGGCATGACATCTTCGACAACAAGAATCTCTCCTTCGAGCCGAATGCCAATGTCGCAACTCCACGCGACTATGTCCTGGGACCTTCAGATGAACTCATCATAGACGTATGGGGAGTGAACGAGGCTACCATAAAGCAGACAATCTCTCCTGAAGGTAACATAATCATCTCCCAGGTCGGTCCGCTCACGCTTTCAGGCCTTACCATTGACCAGGCCGAAAATAAGATCAGGAAGGCCCTGTCTTCAAAGTATTCGCTTAACGGCCCCAATCCTGAATCCCAGATGAGTCTCACCCTGGGCAAAGTGCGTACCATCCAGGTCCACGTGATGGGTGAGGTCAAGACCCCCGGCACATACCGTCTCTCGTCCCTTTCTTCTGTTTTCAACGCGCTTTATTTTGCGGGGGGAGTGAGCGATATCGGTTCTGTCAGAAACATCAAGGTGTCCCGGAACGGTAATATCGTCTCGTCAGTCGATCTGTATTCGATGATTTTTGACGGGACAAAGGCAGGCAACATTACGCTGCGCGACGACGATATCATAATTGTTCCGGCGTACTATGCTCTCGTTGAGACGGAAGGAGGCTTCAAGCGTCCTATGTATTACGAACTCCTGCCGGATGACAATGTGGCCGACGTGGTGAAATACACCGGAGGCTTCCTTTCCGGCAGTTACGACAAGGAGGTGCTGTTGATGCATCGGGATGGCACGAAGGGTGATGTCACTTCGGTTCCTGCAGGGGATTTCGACAAGGTTTCCGTAAAGGATGGCGATGTCATCACTGCGTATGACAACAATCAGCGTGTCCTGTATTCCAATATCGTGAAGGTTGATGGCTGTGTCGTTCGTCCCGGTTCTTACGAACTTGGCGGAGACGTTGCAACGGTCCGTCAGTTGATAGAACGTGCAGGAGGTCTGCTTGAAGAGGCTTACCGGGATCGCGCCCAGCTTGTCCGCGAAATGCCCGACAGACGGGCTGAGATAAAGTCTGTGGCTTTAGGGGCCATTCTTGACGGCAAAGCGGAAGATATCCTCCTGAGGTCCAATGACATCCTGATTGTATCCGACCGTCTGGAAATAGAGCCCCTGGGCGACATAGAAATTACGGGCTATGTCCGGGAACCCGGTAAATTCCAATACTATGAAGGGATTTCGGTACAAGACCTCATAATACTCTCCGGCGGTCTGGCGGATGGTGCGTCGCTTGTCAATGTCGAGGTTTCCCGCCGTATTGTTGATCCAAAGAGCAGGGAGTCCGCGGAGACGCTGGCAAGCGTATTCACGTTCGATATGGAGAACGGCCTTGCAGTCGGGGGAGAGCCTGAATTCACCCTTATGCCATACGATATCGTGTCCGTCAGGAAGAGCCCTGCCTTTGTGGAGCAGAAACAGGTGCTGGTATCCGGAGAGGTCACTTTCCCCGGAGCATATACACTTCTGACCAGCAATGAAAGGATATCTTCTCTGTTCAAAAGGGCAGGCGGTCCGACAGCAAACGCCTATATCGCCGGAGCAACGCTGAAACGGAAAATGACTGAGGATGAAAGGAACGTGCGTGACAATATGACCAATCTGATGAAAAACGGAGGCAATGGCCGCGATACCACGATGCTCGGCAAACTCAGCATAGACGAAGTCTACACCATCGGTATCAGTCTTGACAAGGCGCTTGCGGCACCCGGCAGTTCCGACGACCTCATCCTGCTTGACGGCGATGAACTGATAGTTCCGTCCCTAACGAACACCGTACGCATCCAGGGACAGGTAATGTACCCCAATGCCGTGAATTTCATCCCGGGCAAAGGTGTGGACTAC
Organism: Candidatus Cacconaster equifaecalis; assembly: GCA_018064445.1. Classification (GTDB taxonomy): domain Bacteria; phylum Bacteroidota; class Bacteroidia; order Bacteroidales; family UBA932; genus Cacconaster; species Cacconaster equifaecalis. Next base: position 1,190 of record JAGHVE010000141.1, on the reverse strand, counting down.
TATGTGCATCAGGCCGGAGGATACGGCAATGAGGCCAAGCGTGCAAAAGTTTACGTCCTGCATATGAACGGGACGATATCGGTAGGAAGGGGCGCCACCATATATGCGGGGGATGAGATAGTTGTCCCCATCAGGCCTGAGCATCAGAAAACATCCGTCGGCGAGTGGATTGGCATAGGCTCCGCCGCCGCATCCATCACCACAATGGTGGCAACCATTGTCAGTCTGATGAAAAGGTAACCCATAATGGAAAAAACTTCGGATATGAAAGAAGAACAGGACGATTTTATGCGGGAGGATGACGAGGACGTCATCAATATTGATTTCAGCAAATACTGGAGCATAATCAAGGGCCATTGGAAAACTGTGGTCCTGTGGGGTGTCTGCGGCTTCCTGGTCGGCTGTCTGTTTGCTCTGGCCACCCCGCGTAAATACACTTGTATGTCAAAACTGGCTCCGGAGCTTTCTTCCACAGCGACCAACCGTTTGAGCAGTATGGCCGCTATGATTGGATTCTCTTCTTCCGTGCTCGGAACGACAGATGCCGTGTATCCTATGGTTTACCCGGACCTGCTGCATTCCCCGGAATTCATCGTGGACCTGTTCGATATGCCCGTGGCGTTTGTGGACAAGAAGGATTCCGTCCATACAACGCTGTACGACTATTTGGAGAACTATAGCGGCAAGACTGCGGTCGGCAGTGTCCTCTATGCTCCGATGACACTTATGGGCAAGATTATGGAAAAGGTCAAGGGTGAGGAGGAAAGCGATTCTACGAGCACGTATGACGCATTTAATATGACAAGAGCGCAAGGGAGAATCTATAAGATGCTTTCCAAGTGCATCGAAGCCGAAATCGACAAGAAGACACTTGTCGTCACAATAAAGACTTCTCTTGACGACCGGTTCATCTGCGCTCAACTCAGTCGTGAGATTAACGTCAAACTGGCGGAGTATGTGACGCGTTACCGTACGGGAAAGGCGATGCATGACCGGGACTATTACCAGAAGATGTACGAGGAGTCGAAAGGGGAATATTTCGCCGCCCAAAATCGATATACAAGCTATCTGGACAGTCATCAGAACATCTCCCTGCAGAGAGTGAATGTCGAGGGGGAGAGGCTCAGGAACGAGGCGGCTCTCAAGTATCAGCTGTATTCGTCCATGGCCCAGCAACTACAGGCCGCAGA
>JAGHVE010000004.1 GCA_018064445.1 Candidatus Cacconaster equifaecalis | reverse complement strand
CTTATCTTCGCTCTCAGAAACGACCTGTCGAATGTATATACCGTAGATCTTAAGAAAGTGTTCAAATAACCGACGACAATGAGGAAATCAATTTTATCCGTTCTTGCTGCCGCGCTCCTTTGCCTGGCTTCCTGAACCTTATGACGACGATCCCAGTATACAAAATCCGACGGAGGCTGTGACGGTCAATGTCGCCTGGCAGCTCAAAGAGGAGAATCGGCTGGGCCAGCTCAAGAGCGGAATGATTGCCAATCTTTCAATCTGCGACGTGGACTTCCTCAATGCCCCGATTGAAAATGTTTCGGACGCCCAGGTGGTCGCAACCTACGTTGACGGTGTGAAGGTCTTCGGTGAGTAAAGAGGAGCCGCTTACCCACGCAGAAGGATTAATCAGGAACGTACGCTTTATCATTTCATTCCGATGTGTGTTTCTCGTGCGTCAGAAGGCTGATTCCATGCACGGAACCTTCAATTTTGGCATTCCCGTGCGCGAATTACGGCATTTCACGCACGGAACCAAACCAACATCGTTTCGCTGTTTAAGCAATCACGTTTCGTCCGCATAGGGGCCGCCGGGAAACTGTGACAGGATGCCAATCACCCTGACGGACTTTCATCAGTTTGCCTTGACGCGTCGCTCTGCTACAATTCTATTCTATGGGAAGCCTTTCTCCCAAGTCAGTCAATCCCGGGAATGCGGCTTCCAGAACCGAACCGTTGAAAATAATCGCAGTTCCACCGCCCAGAAGCATAACTTTATTCAAGACCTGCGCGTCCTGAAGGAGATTCTCGAAATTGTCCTGTATTCCGGCCTTCAGTTGTGCCTTGGAGGCCTGGGCAAGCGCCTTTTCAAGTTGCGCCCGAATCTCGGAACCGCCGACACCGTCAAGTTCGGAATATTTGTTCTTCCAATACTCGATGTCCTTGTTGGAGCCGTTCATATAGGCATCCTGAGCACAATAGACTGACCATACCACGGCAATGTCCGCAAGAGGTTTGTACTGGTCGCCCCTCTTGCCGGCGAGATATGCGGATGAAACGTCATACACTCTCTTGCCGAGGTCCATCTGACTCGCAACCTTGCTGAAGCCGATATATGCCTGGTTGGAATAGAGTTCATAATCGGGGGCGAGTTTTCCCGCCGCCATCCTCTCAAGACCCGCATTGGCATTGGTAAGAGCCAGAGAGGTGTTGAACGCCTTGGCATTCATAGACTTAAGTTCCGTCATCATCGGCTGGAATTCAGGAATTCCGGAACATACCTCCATTGTCTTTTCCGTCAGTTCGGACAGAGCCGTCATACGGTTCTGAAGGAGGTCCATCGCACCTTTCGTGCTGTTGAAAAACTCCTCGTCATTCCTGAGCCTGTCCTCTATTACGCTAAGTGCGGGATCCTCCTTCTGGGCGGAATAGCGCGAGGCCTTGGAGATGTCTCCGCCGGCAAAATCAGACTGGACGGAAAGACCACCGAAAAGGAAACTCAATCCGAATCCCACTACCACTGCGAGAATAAGATAAATTGCGAAGTTTTGATTTTTTACATACATAACCGATATTTTTTAAAATTGAAACCGTCACAGCAACTTCAGGGAGAACATAAAATCACCCTGGTTGAGACCGCCGCCCCAGACTCTGGCATACCCGAAGGAAAGAGTGGTCTTCATATGGGTGAAGAAGACCATCTGAATGTTCATCTGGGCTCCTGCACTGACATAATTTGCCTTGAATTCCCTGCCGTCACCCCACAGGTCCGTTGCCAGGTCGTGTCCGAACAGACAGAACTGAATGTAGTTGGGATAGCACTGCAAGGCTCCGAAATTGTTGAACCGGATGGGGCAGAAATTGATTTCCCCGGTCGCTTTCAGATAGCAGTGGGCACCGATTTGGTCGATATTCGCACCAGGCATTGCATTGACGGTCCGGTACCTGTTCACCTCACCGTTGTCCACGAAGTTGTTGCGGAAACCGCCGAAATAGGTGTTCCCGAAGGCAGAGCCGCGGTCCCCGAACGACTGGCCGGCAGAACCCTTGAACCAGAATGAATTATGTCTGCCGACGGGCAGCAGGAATCCGGCATCTCCCGACACTTCCAGGGAAGGGAAGAATTTCCCGTCCGCCAGATAGGTATAGCCTTCGGCTGAGAAACGGTATCCCTTTTCGGCCGCAACCGACCCGATGGAGCCGCGTACCTTGCCGCCCTTTATATAGACATCCGCTGTCTGGAAAGAGTGAACGTCGGTTGTAATCTCCTGATAGAGAGGCAACGCATCCATATCTCCATAATGCGCGATTGAGGCACCCCAGTCCCAGGTGAAGGGATATTGCATCGTGTGCTTGGAATCATATCCAAGAGCGACGTGATAGCCTTTCCTGGAGGAGCGTCTGGGGCCGAACAGATCATAGAAACTGGTCGGGTTCCAGGCCGCGTTGAGAGTCCACTGCCAGTATTTTATCTCGGCGCTCGCGTGAAACTTGTTCTTCCAGTCGTTGTGACTCCACGGAGAAGCCCCCACGAACAGATTGACGGAAAAAAGGGACAGCGGGTCGTAGAACGCGAAATGATAGCCGAGAACCGGTGTCATCTTGTTCCACCCCTCCTTGTCCGTGAACCCGCTGATATCCGGATAGGCCCCCTGGAACCTGATTTCCCTGAACGGTTTATATACCTTCACCGAATCATAGACCTCACCGAAACCTATTTCCTCCACAGGCTTCTTCAGAGTTGAGAGTTCGGCAAGGCCGGGATTGGTCTCAAAAGCCTTCTGTCCCAGGAATTCCACACTGTTGGCATCTTCAAGCACCTTGTATTCGAACCGGACCGGAGTCATCCCGTCAGAACCATACTCAAGCGCATAGACACTGCCGTTCGAGGCAAGATACGGTGCGAACAGGCCGGTCTGGACGTTGGAAAGCAGGTCGAACTTGCAGGATTCCAGATCAAGCGTCCAGATGTTGGGGACACCGGTGTAGTAACTGAATCCGACCAGTCTGCTGTCATCGTGACTGAAGCGGAACTGGCTCAGGTTGGAGTCTTCCAAAGAATAAAGAGTCTGATATTCGTAATTGGAGTTCTCGATGTCAGACCGCCTGAACATTATCAGCGAATGTTCCCCCTTCTTGCCAAGGACGGACATCACTATCTTCTCTCCGTCGTGAGATACGTCCAAGTCGCTCACGCTCACTCCGAAAGGGAAACTGTAGATGAGTTCTCTCTCCTCAAGTGCGGAATCATATCTGACGAGGTGGCAGATGCCCTGATTGCTGATGATACCATACATACAGTCGCCCGCATTGTCATAGCAGATGTCGTACACACGCTGGTATTTCAGCCTCTTCTCCACCCTGCCCCGCTTGAGGTCATACACCACAAGTCCGCGCATCTTTGAATTCCTGTCCGTCCAGATGAGCCTGCGCCCGCGCCTGTCGTAAGCGATGTACGCAGTCTGATAGGCCTGGACACCGTCGATCTCCGCCAGCTTCTTCATCTTGCCCAGAGTACCGGATGCAGTGTCCAAAGGGAATCTGACAACCTGCGCGGGGCTTCCAGGGAAGTAGACTGCGGCGAAAGCCTCCCCCGCCTCCTCATCGTAGATAATCGGTGATGTGGCGCCGAGATTCTTCCCGACCATCTGCCTGCACTCCGTCAGGGGGTACTCCGCCAGCTTCTCAAGATTCTGCCGCTGATACTCTTTCTCGAAATCCTCCCACTCCTTCCACACGGTGCGGAGGGACTTGCCATACACCTTTTCGAACTGTTTTGCATAGAACGTGCGGCTGTCCTGCGTCCTGTTGTAGAAATCAATCAACTTCTCATAGCCATAGACGTATGCCAGATAGTTGACGAACCTTGTTCCGTAAAGGTAAGAGGTCGCACCCTGCTGGAAATCGGACGTCGTGCCCTCCGTTTCCAGGCCGACCACCGAATAAAGTTCCTCCCCCTCCTTGATGTGTGTACGGAAATAGGTTTCGTCATAGCCTCCGAGAGACCTCCCCACCCCGTCTCCGAGCCAGGTCTCCATAAAGCAGGCGATGCCCTCGTGATACCATCTGGGGGCATACCATCTTGGAGCATCAAGGTAACTCCACAGGGCGCTGAGAGGATATTTTGAATTCGGCACCACCTTGTTGCCGGTGAATCGCCGCCATCCCATATCCCGGTCATTCGTCTTGTCCGCCATCACCACGTGGGTGTACTCGTGCTTGAAGAGATGGTCAAACCGTTCATTGGAAGGCGATACGAAATAGGCCATATTCATCGGGGCGAGATTCACCTGAATTGTGGTGTGCGGCAGTACCCCGACTCCCGCATTTCCGTCATCCTGCCAGTCCGTCAGCATCATAAAAGGGGACTGGGAAGGAATCGTGTCCCATATCTGACGGTGCAGTTCTTTTCCCAACTCATATTTCCTCATAAGATGAGGAATGTACTGAGACTGGTTCTTGTCGAAGAAACAGATGGTGGCATCATCCGTCTTGTATTGATACACGGTCTGGGCGGGAACGACGAAACTGCGGGCCGGCGCAAACATCGCGCACAGCCCACAGATTATCATAACTTTCAGTCTTTCCGACAGGATGCCCCTCATCCTAAATGTCTTCTATTATTACTTTGAGAGTCTGACTTTCAACCTGACTTGCATTGGGGAAACCCGTCATACCCGGGTAAACATTAATAGTTGGAAAAGCATCCACAAGAGTGATTCCGCCCAAGCCTGCCCAATCGATATTGTTCCTGACGCCGGTTGAAATCCCGTTGATGTATTCATCCAAAACTCTGTTGCTGAGCTTGCCAGATCCTCCCCCCGTTCTAGGACCTGGACCCGGGATGTTGATTTTATGGCGATTCCCTTCCTGCATCTGTTCATGCAGTACGGTATCTCTCGAATCTATGTCGGGGCTATGCCAATCCGCAACCATCTGGGAATTCTCTATGCAATATACTTCCCAAACCGACAGAAGCTGCGCAATCTGCTGATACTGTCCTTCATCCTTGCCTTCAAGGAAGGAGGTTGCAATCCTGCAGAACTTTTCACCGAGGTCCATCTGGCTCTCGACCTTGCTGAAGCCGATGTATGCCTGATTGGAATAAAGTTCGTATTCGGGAGCATACCTGCCTGCCACCATCTTGTCAAGGCCATCGTTGGCGTTGGAGAGAGCCTTGGCCGTGTTGAATGCCTTGGCGTTCATCGACTGAAGTTCAGCCATCAGCGGCTGGAACTCCGGAATTCCGGCACAGGCCTCGATTGTCTTTTCCGTCAGTTCGGACAGGACCGTCATACGGCTCTGGAGGAAACCCATCGCTCCTTTTGTCCTGTCGAGGAACTCACCGTCATTCCTGAGCCTTTCCTCTATCACCGTGAAGGAAGGATCCTCCTTCTGATTGTAGTACCTGTTTGCCTTGGAGACATCTCCGCCCAAAAGGTCAGACCGGACGGAAAGACCGCCGAAAAGGAAACTCAATCCGAATCCCACGACCACTGCGAGAATCAGATAGATTGCGAAGTTTTGATTTTTTACGTACATAATTAATATCTTTTAAAACTGTTTCTTTCAGCTTTTTTTGCGCTTGCTGTCGCAAAGATATGACAGGTTTCATCTCAATTCCAAACGGATTGTGAATTTGAGAATAGATTTTGTGAATTTGAGAATAAAAAAGGTATTTTTGCGCTATGGAGTCAAAGACACTATACCTCATCCTGCAGATTCTGCCCGCCGTTGTGATCCTTTTCTGGGCCGTGGCGATTTTTTTCAAGAAAGGCATCAGGAAATCCCAGCTGCTTATGGTGGCGGGGATGGTTATGGCAATATTCTCAATAGTGGACAGGAATATGGCCGTTCTTTTCATCTATCCACTGTTTTTCCTCGCAATAAGGGAGGTGACGCTCCGCAGCGACATCCCCAAGTGGGACTGGCTGATTTTCCTGCCGTCACTGGCTCTCGCCGCGCTGAAAATCCCGGTAGCGACCAATATATTCCTGTGCCTGCAGATGATGACTTTTTCCATCTGGGCCGTGGTCGGGGTATCCCGCTACAACAAGGCCGTCGCCGAATTCTTCGATACGGAGAATGACTCGGCGGACCGGCTTACCCAGATTCTCCTCTACCTCATCGCCACCATCGTGGTACTGGAAGTGCTGGCTTTCCTGCCCTACCGGATTTTGAAGACACCGCCCGTTGCCGTGTCCCTCTCCCTGTTCGTGACCGCAATGCAGTGCCTTCTGGGATGGAACGTGTACAAGCTTGACACCCTGCCGGAAATTCCCGTGGAGATGCCGAAACCCACGCCTGCCGTACCCAAGCCCCAGCCAAGGCAGGAAAAGGCGGAAAACGAACCTGACAACGGGATTATCAGCCGTATCCTGGAGGAAAAAATGTTCCTGGATCCGACCATCTCCCTTGCTTCAATGGCGGAAAGACTCAATACAAACAGGACCTATCTTTCAAACAGCATCCACGGCCGCTACGGCCAGAACTTCTCTGATTTCATCAATCACCGCAGGATAGAGTATGCCCTGGAACTGATGAAAGAGGAAAGAGACGGCACAAACATAAAGGACATAGCCGTCCGCAGCGGATATTCGCATCTCCAGTCTTTCTACCGCAATTTCGCCCAGATTATGGATATGACCCCGAAAATGTGGCTGGCAGACAACAGAAAGGGCAAATGATATCCGTTCTTCCCGCATCCGTCCTTCCGATAGCCATTTATCTGGTTATTCTGAAACTTCTCGACAGCTTTGCACTTGTCAGGATGTGGCGCATCGCGGTCTGCATCGCCGCCGGAATAATCAGCTGCCTGGCGGTCTGGCTGCTCTGCCGTGGCACGGGGGCCATCGGGATATCGGGAATGTCCGCCGTCCCGCTGATAGAGGAATTTGCCAAGGGATGCATAGTCATCTGGCTGGTTGCCGACAGAAAAATCAAGTTCCTTTCCGAGGCCCTGATATACGGAGCGGCCGTTGGAGGAGGGTTCGCTCTTCTTGAGAACATAATATATGTGCTGTCCAACCCGGATATGAATTTTTCAACCGCATTCTTCAGAGGATTCGGATGCGCATTCCTGCATATCGGATGCACCGGTCTGGCAGCCTGCCTGCTTCACCTTTTCTCCCACAGAAGACCGTTTGCGGCATTTGTCCTGCCTGCATTCCTGCCTTCCGTCTTGCTTCATCTGGCGCACAACAACCTGCAACTTCCGGCCCCTGTTCTTCTGGCCGTCACGATTCTGGTCTTTGCCGTGATTTTCCTGATAATGTTCGCCCTTGACGAAAAGAGGATTTACAGCTGGATGGACCACAGTATCAGCACTGATGTCCAGACACTTTCAGCAATAAGGCGGGGGGATTTCGCCGCCACGAAGGCGGGGAAATATCTGCTTGGTATGAAGGATCAGTTCCAGCCCGAGGTTTTCTTCGACATAGTAACCTACGAGGAACTCTATCTGGAATTGAAGATTGAAAAGCAGAGCCGTATGCTGCTGAGCCAGGCGGGATTCACTCCCGACAGCAAGGATGACGAGGCCTTCCGGCAGAAAATGGATGAACTCGCCGCCCTGCGCAAACAGATAGGAAAGACAGGCTTCAGGATTCTTTCGTATATTTGCCGTTAACTATTAATATCATATCACGATGACACAAAGATTTGACCCGGTAGAAGGCCGGAATGCAGAAATAATAGAGTGTGTAATGAATTGCCCGGAGATGGCGGATGTCCCTGAGGACATACTTTTCAAGATAAGGCTGTGCGTGGAAGAGGTCGAGGAGAACATCCTGTGCTACTCCGGATCCAAATGGGTGGAACTCACGGTAAACCGCAAGAACAATGAAATTGAGATAGGATTCCGTGACGGCGGCGTGGAATTCAACCCTCTGGCAAAGGATGACCCCGACATTGACGCTCCTCTCGAGAGCAGGCAGATAGGTGGCCTGGGCATATTCATCTGCAAGCAGATGATGGACTCGGTCACATACCACTACGAAAACGGATCCAATTTATTCACAATGACCAAGAAGTTGTAACGGAAACAGAATGAAGAAACTTGTCGCAACATTGGCAGTACTGTCACTCGCCTCAAACCTTCTTGCCCAGAAAATCACCTTCACCCCCCAATGGACCTCGCAGGCTCAATTCAGCGGGTATTATGTCGCATACGAAAAGGGTTTCTATTCTGACGAAGGCCTTGACGTGGAGATACGGCACTTGAGCGCCAACTCATCAGAAACAGCAATTTACGAACTGATGAAAGGGAATGCGGACATAGTCGGGGCGCAATTGCTGTCATCAATGATATCAAGATCCGATGGAATGAGACTGGTCAATGTCCTGCAGCTCACCCAGAAAAGCGGGCTGTGCTGCGTTTCTCACAACCCCATCAGCAGCCCCGAAGAACTCGATTCCCTCAAGGTGGGGAGATGGAGAGCGGGCTATGCCGATTTCTGTGACATCCTTGAGACATACACCGGCATACATATCAACTGGATTCCTTTCCTCAATACTGTCAACCTGTATGTTCACAACGCAGTGGACGCAACACTCGCTTATTCATACAATGAACTGATTGCCCTGGAACTTGCCGCAGGCAAGATTCCCGACGACCACATCATCCGTTTTTCGAATTTCGGTTATGAAGCCCCCGAGGACGGATTGTATGTGACTGAGGAATATTACAATAAGAACAAGGAACTTGTCGACAAGTTTGTTCGGGCTTCAAAGCGGGGATGGGACTACACCCGCGCCAATCGCAAGGAGGCGCTGAATATCACATGGAAATATATCCTTGAGCATAATATCACCACCAACCGGGAACACCAGAGGAGGATGCTTGACGAATACCTTGACCTGCAGGTAAACCCTGAAACGGGAGTTGCGGACTATGCCGCAGTCAAGCCGGAAGTGTTCGTCAAAATGGTGGAAGCCCTCAGGAACACCGGGCATATTGTCAACAACATCGAATATAAGGATCTCATCAGATGAAAAACGGACATCTTTCATTCTCCGCCAGACTAAGCCGGAATATACTGATTGTCACCTCAACGATATTCATAACGACGTTGCTTGTCGCAGATGTCGCCTCTCATATCGTGGTTGCGAACGAAGCGACAAAAGCTGCAGAAAACCTCAGGGATGCCACCATCTCCAAGATAGAGAATATCCTTCAGAAAGTGGAAATGGCAGTGTCTTCCTCCGCCTGGCTCATCTGTGAGAATCTTGACAACGAAGAGTACCTGTACCATATCACACAAAAGATTGTGAGCGAGAATCCGGACATTATCGGCAGTGCGATAGCTTTTGACAGTTACTATTTCAAGGACAAGATCTATTTCAGTCCATACTCCTTCCTCGATACGGAAAGCGGGGAGATCCATTCGAAGCAACTTGGCACGCAGCAGTACAACTACTTCTATATGGACTGGTTCCAGATACCATATCTTTTGGGTGAACCGAACTGGGGAGAGCCCTATTTCGATGACGGAGGAGCGGACTGTCTGATGTCCACCTACAGCTATCCCCTCAAAGACGCGGAGGGAAAGGTGTTTGCCGTAATCACGGCGGACATCTCCCTCGAGTGGATATCGGGCATATTGTCCTCCATCAAGCCATATCCCAATTCCAGCGTGATGTTGATAAGCCGCAACGGTTCTTTTATCAACCAGAACAACGACTCAAGTCTCAGGGGTGAGACAATCTTCTCCATATTGGCGGACACTTCGAGAAAAGACCGGAACGTTCTCCCACTGGCGGAAGCCATCAGCCAGGGGAGAACAGGGAAAATCAAATACATCAAGGACGGGAAAGCCTCATTCGCCGTATTCGCCCCTCTCCACAACGGATGGAAGGCCAGCATCTCCTGCAACTATACGGAAGTTCTGTCCCGTACTTCCCGGATTCACATCATACTTTTCTCACTGGTCATCATCGGACTCCTGATACTGTTTCGTGCAAGTTACGTGATAATCCACAAATTGACCGACCCTCTCTCCCATTTCACGGAATCCGCTTTGGAGGTAGCAAAGGGCAACTTCGATGTGGAACTTCCCCAAATCAAGGAGGACGATGAAATCAAGAAACTCAGGGATTCCTTCGATTATATGCAGAAATCTCTCAAGGACTACATCGGGGAACTGCAGGAAACGACCGCCACAAAGGAGAGGATACAGAGCGAGCTCAACATTGCCAACCAGATACAGATGGCTATGCTCCCCCACGACTTCCCTGTTACGGACCGAGTGGGACTTCTCGCGATGGTCCGTCCGGCAAAAGAGGTCGGAGGAGACCTGTACGACTTCTTCCTGGACAATGACAAAATGCTCTATTTCACAGTTGGAGACGTTTCCGGGAAGGGTGTACCCGCTTCCTTGCTGATGGCCATCACCAGAGCCTCGTTCCGGTTCATCGCCAAAATGGGACTACCGATGAAAGATGTTGTATCGAAGATCAACAACGCTTTGGCCGAAAGCAACGCAAACGGTATGTTCGTCACGCTGTTTGCCGGTAGAATAAACCTTGAGACCGGCGAATTCAACTACTGCAATGCCGGTCACAATCCCATTGTCACAATCTCGCCTGACGGCAAGGCGGAATATATGAAAGCAAAGCCCAATCTTGCCGCCGGCCTCTTCTCCGATTTCCCTTATGAGGAGGAATCCTGCACCCTGCAGCACGGCTCAAGACTGGTAATCTACACTGACGGAGTAACGGAGGCGGAAAAGGCCGACAAAACACAATTCGGTGAAGATCGGCTGATAGAATGGTCGGAGAACAGGTGTACCCTATTCTCCGACTCAGGAAAGGCCTGTGAGGACCTCTATTCCACTGTAAAGCAGTTCACGGACGGCAACGAACAGAACGACGACATCACCATAATGACCATCATCCTCAGATGATGCAGACTCAGACAGGTTCAGGGCTGATATTCCAGTATATCCCCCACCTGACAGTCAAGTGCCTCACATATCGCCTCAAGAGTCGAGAATCTGATTGCCTTGGCCCTGCCGTTCTTCAGGATTGACAGATTGGCGGGGGTTATTCCCACTTTCTCGGAAAGCTCGCCGCAGGACATCTTCCTTTTGGCGAGCATCACGTCTATGTTAATGATTATCATTGCTCTACGTCCCCACTCTCCTGAACCTGATTTTCAGCGTTCTCAGCAGTTCCTTTGAAATATGAGGGAAGGGTCATTCCCGCCATCTTGAAAAGGTCCTCCAACGGAGGGACGCTGCCCATCAGGCCGGAGACGAAGTTTGCCGTGGCCGTCTTGCCGTTCTCACCTTTACCCGAATCCCAGACGGTGACCTTGTCGATGTTGATGCCCTTGATTGCCTCAACCTGGGTCCTGACAAGTTCGGGGAGTTTGTCGGTGATTAGCATCGTAATTGCCTGTGAAGGGTCTCCGCCTGCCGCGCTGACCAGCTGGCCGAAGCCTTCAGCCTGTTTTGCCAGCACCTCAAGAGTACCGCGGGCCTGAGCCTCCATCTTGGCATAGATTGCGTCAGCCTCACCTTTTGCCTTGCGGCGTACCTGCTCGGCGATTGCCTCCGCCTCGATTATCGCCTTCTCCTTTTCTATCTGGGCGGCGACAACGATATTTGCCTGCTGGGTGGCCTTCTCCCTCTCGGCACGTGCAATTTCAGCATCGCGCTCACTTCTGTACGCCTCTTCCAGAGCCTTTGCAGCCTGCACTTTTTCAGCCGCGACAGCGACTCTCTCCGCCTCCGCCTGTTTCTCACGGCGCAAGGCATCCGACTGAGCTATCGCTATCTTGGAATTGTTCTCTCCCTCGACGGCCTTTGCATTGGCATCCGCCGTGTTGATACGGGTGTCCCTGCTTGTCTCGGCTATACGGATGTCCTTGTCCCTGTCAGCCTCGGCCTTACCGATTTCACCGTAACGGTTCTGCTCGGCGACGCTCTTCTTCGCATCGTTGATGGCCTTTGCGGCGGCCTCCTTGCCGAGAGCCTCGATATATCCGGACTCATCCCTGATATCCGTCACGTTGACGTTTATCAGTTTGAGACCGATTTTGCGGAGTTCGGCCTCAACGTTGGTGCTCACGTTTGCGAGGAACTTGTCGCGGTCGGAGTTGATTTCCTCGATGTCCATCGTGGCAATCACAAGACGGAGCTGGCCGAAAAGGATATCGGTCGCGATATTCCGTATGTCTTCCGTCTTCAGCCCGAGAAGCCTTTCCGCGGCATTGGACATATTCTCCGGTTCAGTGCTGATTCCCACCGTGAAGCGGCAGGGAACGTCAACCCTGATGTTCTGTTTTGAAAGGGCGTTCTGAAGGTTGCATTCTATCGAGATGGGGGTCAGGTCCAGGAATTTGTAATTCTGGAACACCGGCCATACGAACGAGGCGCCGCCGTGGATGCACTTCGCGGATGCGTTCTTGCCCGTTTTTCCATAAATGACAAGTATCTTGTCGGAAGGGCATCTTTTGTAACGTGACAGTATTGCGGCAAGGGAAATGAATACGACCGCAATGATGATGAGCATAAGTATAGGTCCCATAACTGTATATGTTTTAGATGATTATCGATTCCTGTTCTTCCACGAGGAGGGTGCTTTCATTGATGACCTCCACGACTTTTATCTGTACCCCGGTTGGCAGTTTGCAGCCGTCAGTAACGGCTTCGTACTCCCGTACGGAATTATTGATGTTAATCTGCACCTTGCCCGTGCCCTCCCGGTTGGCGGGAATTGTCAGATATACCCTGCCTGTGCAGCCCAAGGCCTGTTTCCAGACATCGATGTTGCCGCTCTGCTGCATTCCGCCGACCCATTTGAACATCATCATAATAAGTGCGACAAGGCCGATGCCGACAAGCATTGCTATCGTAAGCAGGAGAGGGACAGATGCAATCTGTTCCTTGAGAAGAACCGCCGTCCAGCCGAAGCCGAGACAGAAGTTCACGAGATTGCGGAATGTCAGGAGTCCGAGTCCCGTTCCGGGCTCAGCGCCCGAATCAAGGTCTGCCCCGGAGGCATCCGCATCGAAGTCCATATCAGCATCCGCACCTAAAAAGGTCATAATGCTTTGGATGATGAAAACCAGAGAGGAGGCCAATGTCACGCCCCAAAGGATTTTCATCACGACGTTGAGAGTGTTCCACCATTCAATCATATCTGCAATATTTATTGTTTATACAAATATAATAAATATTTGTTGTAAAACAATAAATATTTGCAAATATTTAAAAATTTCGCGGCATTCAGCAAACGATACATTCGGCTATCTGGACGGCGTTCAGGGCGGCGCCTTTCCGAATCTGGTCTCCGCTGAGCCAGAATGTCATTCCGTTGGGATTCGCTATGTCCTTGCGGATTCTCCCTACGTAAATGTCGTCCTTCCCGGCAGTGAACAGAGGCATAGGATAGGTCTTCGATGCCGGCTCGTCACAAAGGGAGACACCGGGCGCTGAGGCGATTGCGTCGCGTACCTGCCCGACTGAGAGAGGATCTTCGGTTTCCACCCAGACAGCCTCGGAATGTGACCGGAGAGCCGGGATGCGCACGCACATCGCACTGCAGGCGACATCCGAGTGAAGAATCTTCCGGGTCTCGTTGAACATCTTCATCTCCTCTTTCGTATAGCCGTTGTCCGTGAAGTCGTCAATCTGGGGGATTGCATTGTAGGCAAGCTGATATGCGAACTTCTCCACCTTGACGGGATTTCCTTCCACGATATCCCTGTGCTGTTGCTGAAGTTCGGTCATCGCCCTTGCACCGGCACCGGAGGCGGACTGGTAGGAAGCCACGTGAATGCGTCTGATATGGGATAGGGCCTCGATGGGAGCCAGAGCCACCACCATCATTATGGTAGTGCAGTTGGGGTTTGCGATTATCCCTTTCGGATGGTTCAGGGCATCCGCCGCATTGCACTCGGGAACGACGAGAGGGACCTGCTCATCCATACGGAAGGCACTTGAATTGTCTATCATCAGGGTCCCGTGCATAGTGATTGTCGAAGCGAATTCACGTGAAGTGCCTGCACCTGCCGAAGTGAATGCAATGTCAATGCCCTTGAAATCGTCATTGTGCTTCAATTCACGGACTTCAATATCTTTCCCCTTGAAGCGGTATGTGCTGCCTGCGCTGCGGGACGACCCGAAAAGGAAGAGTTCATCCACCGGGAAATTCCTCTGTTCCAACACTTTCAACAGTTCCTGACCTACAGCGCCGCTTGCACCAACGATTGCCACTTTCATCTATTTGTCCTCCGAAAAAAGATATTTGCTCAATGCCCTCAAGGCCGCTATCTTATCGTCACGGCGGATGAGGAAAGAGATGTTGTTGTCACTTCCGCCGAAGGATATCATCCTCACCGGCACTTCCTTAAGCGCTTCCATCGCCCTTGATTCGAACCCGACATTGTTCCAGTCCATATCGCCGACAACACACACTATGCACATATTGCGGTCGACCTTGACCGTACCGAATTTCTTGAGGTCCTGGATTATCTCGGTGAGATGGCTTGTGTCATCGATGGACATCGACACCCCCACCTCCGAGGTACACACCATATCGATGGAGGTCCGGTATGTCTCGAATATCTCGAACACTTTCCTCAGGAAGCCGAAGGCCAGCAACATCCTGGATGAGGTGATGCTTATTGCGGTGATGTCGTCCTTCGCGGCCACAGCCTTGATTGTCCCCGCTTCCGGGACATTGTTTATCAGCGTGCCCGGAGCATCGGGCTGCATCGTGTTCAGCAACCGTACCGGTATGTTTGCGAATTTTGCAGGCTGAATGCAGGTAGGGTGGAGTATCTTGGCTCCGAAATAACCCAGCTCGGCGGCCTCCTCGAAGTGGAGATGTCTTACCGCCTTGGTCCCTTCGACAATGCGGGGATCATTGTTGTGCATTCCATCTATGTCGGTCCATATCTGTATCTCGGATGCCCCGACGGCTGCTCCGACAAGTGAGGCGGTGTAATCCGAACCTCCCCTCTGGAGATTGTCCACCTCCCCGACGGTGTTCATACAGATGAATCCCTGTGTGAGATAGAGGTCCGCATCGGGATTCTGCTTGATGAGCTTTGTCAGATTGGTGCGGATGGACCTCAGGTCGGGCTCACCCATAATGTCAATCAGCATATAGTCCAAAGCGGGAAGCAAAGCGGCGTTCACCCCCTTCTCCTGAAGATAATAGAGCATCATGTGGGTGGACATCAATTCCCCCTGGGAAAGCAATATCTTCTCCTCCCGCAGCGCAAAAGGCTGGCTTGTCATCGCCTGCATCTGGCTGAAGACGGTATGGACGTACTCCCAGGCCTTGTTCCGGTATTCTTCTGTGGAATACAGCCCGTCAATGTGTACCCTGTATTTTCCCTCAAGGCTTGATATTATGCTGTTCGCACTCTCGATGTTGCTGTTGTAGAGATACCCGCCGATTTCGACCAGGGTGTTGGTCGTTCCGGCCATGGCGGAGAGGACCACCAGATTCTGGCGTTCCTTGCAAATCAGGTCTGCAACAGCTTTTATCCTTGCCGCGGAACCGACAGAGGTCCCGCCGAATTTCATTATCTTCATATTCCGTTATACCAGTTTCGCTATCAAATCGCCCCGATTGCCTTCAAGAAGGTCGATTACCGGCAGCTCTATCATCGTGTAACACCCAGGAGCCTGCCTGAAGGAGGCTCTCGCCGCACACACCATAACCTGGGCGGTCAGCGCGGGATTGTTGATTTTCATATTGAACTCGAACTGTTGGTTGTGGGTTTTCCCGGAGACACCCTTGCGCACCATATTCACCCCGTGTCCGACATCATTGAGCTGCGAGATGTCGGTCACCTGAATCACATACGTCTCATCATCGGCAAAATAGGGGTCCGTAACGATACTTTCCCTTACATTTTCGAAAGAGGCGCCCTCCTCAAGCTCTACATAGACCATCCGCCTGTGAACCCCCGCCCCGACAGGAATCGTGACGCTCAGGGCATCTCTGACTCCCTCAACAGCCTTTGCGACCACGGAGTGACCCATTGAACGGCCGGGACCGAAATTGGTGTAGGTCAACCCCTTGGGGGAGAGAGCCTGCATCAGGGCACGGACCATCGAGTCGCTGCCCGGGTCCCATCCCGCCGAAATCACGCTCACAGCGCCGGACTGCCTTGCAAGAGGGTCCAGACACTCCTTCAGAGAGAGGATATCGGAATGAATGTCGAAACTGTCCACGGTATTGATTCCGAGCCCCAGATAACTCACGGCCGTCTGGCACACTTTCCTCGAGGGGACGGCGAGAATCGCAACGTCAACCGTGGAAAGGGCCTTCACGTCCGAAACAACCTTGTATTTTTCCAGTTCGGAGAAACCGTCGGCGGAGCCGCTGCGTCGCACAATACCTGCACACTCCATATCGGAAGCGGCCTCAACCGCCTCAAGGGCGTACCGGCCGATATTGCCGTACCCCACTATCGCAACTTTAATCGTTCCCATTGCAGTCATTCTTGAAAAGTTCCACAAGCGCATCGGAAGCGGTCACCAGAGGAAGTCTCAGACGGTTCTCACAGAAGCCTTTCACACTGAGAAGCGCCTTGATGCCCACGGGGTTGCCTTCCTGAAACAGGGGACCGAAATATTTCTCTATCCGCCCATTGGCTTTCAGAGCCTCCTCGCCTTCGCTGTGGACCACTGCGGCGACTTGGGAAGGGAAAATGTTCGAAGCCACGGATATCACCCCCTGACCACCGGATGCCATAATCTCACAAGTCAGGGCATCATCCCCGGAAAGGACCACGAAATCCTTCGGGCAGAGGGAAATCACCTTTCTTATCTGCTCAATCTTCCCGGAAGCCTCCTTGATGCCGACAATCGAGGGGCAGTCGGCGGCAAGCCTCGCCACCGTTTCCGGAAGGATGTTGACACCTGTCCTGCCCGGCACGTTATATATGAAAATAGGCTTGGGACTGACCCCGGCAAGTGTCCTGTAATGCTGATACAGACCCTCCTGGTTGGGCTTGTTGTAGAAAGGGGTCACCACCAGCAGTGCGTCAAACCCCTCGAAATCACCGGCTTTCAAACCTTCGACCATCGAAGCCGTATTGTTGCCCCCGAATCCCAGAATCAAGGGAACCGCCCCGGAAACCTCATCAAGGACAGCCCTTCTGACAGCCATCTGTTCGTCGGAGGTCAATGTCGGGGTCTCGGCAGTCGTGCCGAGAACGCACAGAAAATCAATTCCTCCGTCCAGATTGTGACGGACTATCCTGCGCAACGCGGGCAAATCGACGCTTCCGTCCTTTGTGAAAGGCGTGACAAGCGCTGTGCCCGCCCCTTTGATTCTCGTATCCATATCAGAAACCAAATAAATCCTTCATTCCCAAGAGTCCCGTGTGCCGGGCGGCATATTCCGCGGCCAGCACCGCTCCGAGGGCAAATCCGCTTCTGTCCTTCGCCTCGTGGGTAATCCTGATGATATCGGCACCGCTTTCATATTTCACGGTATGTATTCCCGGGACTTCACCCTGACGGTATGAGGTGATCGGGACTTTCTTCACCCTACCTATCGTCTCTTCGATTGCGGAGGCAAGCGTAATGGCAGTACCGCTCGGGGCATCCAGCTTGTGGACGTGGTGAGTCTCCTCCATTGACACGTTGTAGCCTTCAAATCCGTCCATAATTCCCGCCAGATAGCGGTTGACCGCGGAGAATATGGCAACACCCACGCTGAAATTGCTGGACCAGAACAGAGTGTGTCCTCCTTCCCCAACGGAATCCCCGCACAGGGACTCCATTTCCTGCCTGTGAGCCTCGAACCAGCCAGTAGTACCGCTGACCACCTTGACACCGGCGGCAAATGCACGCTTCACGTTATCGTATGCCGCAGAGGGAGCCGAAAACTCCACCGCCACGTCCGCAGCGGCAAATTCCGGACTTTCGAAAGCCTCCTGATTCCCGACATCCACCCGACAGATGACATTGTGACCCCTTGAGAGCGCAATGCGCTCTATTTCGTGGCCCATCCTGCCGTAACCTATCAGAGCTATATTCATATTGTCAGAAACTTACCAGACCGCTGAAGCCCATGAATGCCATTGCCATCAGACCTGCCGTCAGAAGGGCGATGGGGACACCCTTGAACGCCTTGGGGACATTGCTCAGTTCCAGCTGTTCCCTGATTCCCGCAAACAGAGTCAGGGCAAGGCCATATCCGAGAGCTGTCGCAACTGCGAAGACGACGGACTGTCCCAGCCCCAGCATATGGGGTCCGGAGCCGAAGTTGTATTCGTTGGAAACCACCTGGATTGCAACTCCGAGAACCACACAGTTCGTGGTGATCAGAGGAAGGAAGATGCCCAGGGCCTGATACAAAGCGGGGCTAATCTTCTTGATGATGATTTCCACCATCTGGACCAGGCCGGCTATCACCAGAATGAAGCTGACAGTCTGCAGGAATTCTATACTCCAGGGAATCAGGACATAATATTGCAGCAGCCAGGTGAAAAGGGTGGCAATCGCCATCACGAATGCAACGGCGGCGGACATCCCTATGGCCGTGGAAACTTTCTTGGAAACCCCGAGGAAGGGGCAGATGCCCAGAAACTGCGTCAACACGATATTGTTGACGAAGATGGCGGAAATGAATATTATTACTGTCTCCATAACTGTCAAGCTTTGTCAGATGTGAGTTTGCGGAATATGACCATCAGGTATGCAAGCACTATGAACGCGCCGGGGGCAAGAATGAAAGCCAGGGCGCCGTCACCGGGAATGAACTTGAACCCGAACACCGAGCCCGCTCCAAGCATCTCGCGGACAAGACCTATTGCAGTGAGGGCTATCGTAAAACCTATCCCCACCCCTATTCCGTCACAGGCGGAGTCGCAGACACCGTTCTTGTTGGCAAATGCCTCAGCGCGCCCCAGGATTATGCAGTTGACCACGATAAGAGGCAGGAAAATTCCCAATGCCTCATAGACGGAGGGCACGAAGGCCTGCAGAAGCAGTTGCACGATTGTCACGAAAGAGGCGATTACCACGATGTAACAGGGGATTCTAACCTTGTCGGGAATGAATCTTGAAACTGCCGAAATGACTATGTTCGAAAGGAGAAGGACGCACATAGTGGCAAGTCCCATACTCATTCCGTTGATTGCCGAGGTGGTTGTCCCGAGCGTGGGGCACATTCCGAGGACGAGGACGAACGTCGGATTGTTCCGCACGATTCCGTCCAGTATTATCTGCAATTTATTGTTCCTGCTCATCGGACCTGATTTTTAGAAATACGTCGTATGCCGTCTCCACGCCTTTGAGAAATGCGCGGGAGGTTATTGTCGAAGCCGTGATGGCGTCTATGTCACCGCCATCCTTCTTTACGGCAATCCTGGTGGTCGCGGGATTTTTCCCCACTATCTGGGCTCTCGGGGGTGCCTGCTGACCGTCGCCGGCAATCTTGGCACCGAGTCCGGGAGTCTCGGAGTGAGATATGACGGAGGTGTTGTAGATTGTTCCGTCCGGCAGGAATCCGACCATCATCTGTATCTGCCCGCCGAAACCGGCAGCGGCGACCTTGACGGCATATCCTACGGTCTGCCCCGCCTGCTTTGCCACATAAACTTCACTTCCCTCCACTTGGGTCATCTCCTGCGAAGGGACATTGTCAAAAGCCGGGACGACCTGTGAGATTGCCGCATTCACCTTAGCGACCCCGGCCTGGTCGATAGGAGCCTTGGTCACGGCATAAACGCTCCCCAGAAGAAGCGAGCACACCAGACATATCGTCCCCAGAACGACCGTCATATTCTTGAAATTCGATTCCATACTCATTTTCTGACCTCCCCAAACCTGCGCGGTTTGCAATATTTGTTGATAAGAGGAACCGTGCAGTTCATTATCAGAATGGCGAACGAAACTCCCTCGGGATAGGCGCCGAAATAACGTATCAGCATAGTGATAAGACCGATGCCCGCACCGAATATTATCTGGCCCTTCACCGTCATCGGGGAAGTCACGTAATCGGTGGCCATAAAGATGGCTCCGAGCAGAAGACCTCCGTTGAACAGATTGAAGAGGGGACCCGTGTAGAGTTCGGGATTTACTATATGCAGGATTCCCGAGAAGACCGCCACCGTTCCGAGGACGGCTACAGGGATTGTCACCGTAATGACCCTGCGGACAAGCAGATAGACGAAACCTGCCAGCAGCGCGAGAGCAGAGGCTTCTCCGGCGGAACCTCCGACCTTATAGAGGAACAGTTCCTTGAATCCGGGGACGGGTGCCGCACCCCCTTCGGCGATTGCACCGAGAGGAGTTGCGCCTGAAAATGCGTCAGGAACGGCCCAGTCCGTCATAATGACGGGGAATGATACCAGCAGGAATACACGGGCCGCTATCGCGGGATTGAAGATGTTCTGCCCGAGGCCGCCGAAAGTCATCTTGACGACCCCTATCGCAAAGACGGAGCCGACGACTGCAATCCACCAGGGAGCGCAGGGCGGCAAGTTGAGGGCAAGAAGACATCCTGTCACCGCCGCCGAAAAATCGGATACGGTCGATTCCCTTCCCAGGATATAGCGTTCAATCAGATACTCCGTCAGAACGGAGGCTCCGATGCTCACGGCCAGAATCAGCACGAAAGGCAGACCATAGAGCAGAATGCTCACAATGACTGCCGGACACAGTGCAATCAGCACGTCCCTCATCAGTGACCGAGTCGAATGGACACTGTGGACGTGAGGAGATGGTGATATCAATAATTTACTCATATTCTGTTATTTAGCACGTGAACGTATTATCTTCATCACATCCGCTTTCCCAAGACGTATTGAGTCAAGCAGCGGAATGTTTGCGGGGCAGGTGAACTGGCAGCATCCGCATTCGATGCAGTCGAACACCCGTTCCTTCTCAAGTTCATCATTTCTGTCCCCTGCGCGGAACAGTCTGCTCAGAAGCCAGGGCTCCAGCCCCATAGGGCAGGCGGCGGCACACTTGGCACAACGGATGCAGGCACTTTCGACACCACGCTTCGTCTCGCTTTCAGTCAGGATGGTGAAGGCTCCGTTGGCCTTGACGGTAGTCGCGCCCGGATTGGAAACGCATCTGCCCATCATCGGACCTCCGCTGAGCACCTTGACGTTATCCCCGAGTGTCACTCCGGCATATTCCAGAATCGAAGAGACGGGGGTACCTATCCTCACCTCATAATTGTGCTGGGACGCCAGGCTGTGGCCGGATATCGTCACGATATTGGAAATCAGAGGTTTGTTCTTGCATACAGCCTCATATACCGCGTAAGCGGTGGCCACGTTCTGCACCACGGCCCCGACATCTATCGGAAGAGCCCCGGAAGGAACCTGCCTGCCCGTTATGGCATCAATCAACTGTTTCTCACCGCCTTGCGGATATTTCTTGGCCAGTTTTACAATCACGATGCCGGAACAGTTCTTCGCGGCTTCGGTCATACTGGCGATTGCCTCCGGCTTGTTTTCCTCGATACCGACATAGCAGAGATCGACACCGAGCGCCTTCATTATGATGGCGGCACCTGTCAGAATTCCTGTTGGTCTCTCGCGCATCAGCCTGTCGTCGGAAGTTATGAACGGCTCACATTCGGTACCGTTCAGAATCAGGACCTCCGCCTTTTTCTCCTTGGGGGGATTCAGCTTCACGTGAGTGGGGAAAGATGCTCCCCCGAGCCCCACGACACCGGCCCTGCGGATTCTGTCTATTATCTCTTCCCTTGAAAGTTCGGGCACGGGTACCGGGTCATTCGCGAGGACAATGCCTTCTTCCCACTCATCCCCTTCGACCGTTATCACCACGTGCGGAACGGGATTTCCGAGAATGTCCGGTCTGGGCTCCACGGCTTTTACCGTCCCGCTTGCGGAAGCGTGCACGAAACCTGAAATGAATCCTGCCGGCTCTCCTATCACCTGTCCGACCTTGACCTTGTCCCCGACGGAAACGACCGGAGTTGCAGGTGCCCCAAGATGCTGGGCCATCGAGATGCAAACCTCCGCACCGACAGGCATCTGTTCGACAGCGGCGTTAGAGGATATCTTGCTGTCATCCGGATGGATACCACCAATTTTAAACGTTTTCTTCATCTTGCTTGATTATTACGGGTTTGGGGAAATTGACGGCTTGAATAGCCTTTGTGGGGCACGCATCATAGCATTTGCGGCACAGTTTGCACTTAGTGTAATCGATATAGGCCACGTTGTCTTTCACGGTTATCGCCTCGAACGGGCATACCTTCGTACATTTACCGCAGCCGATGCAACCTACCGAGCAAGCTTTTCGCGTAAGCGCCCCCTTGTCCCTGTTGACACAGGAAACATATACTCTCCTGTTCTTGAATCCCTTGTCCCTCAACTCTATCACACCTTTGGGACAAGCTTTCACGCAGGCCCCGCAAGAGGTGCACTTCTCATCGTCCACACGGGCAATGTGAGTCTGAGGATCGATATGAATTGCGTCGAACTTGCAGGCGGAGACACAGTCTCCCAGCCCAAGGCATCCGTAACGGCAGTCCGTATCCCCGCCATAGAGCGAAGCGCTCACGCGGCAGGAAGAACTTCCGTCATAGACGTTCGTCCGGGCCCTGTTGTCGCATCCTCCGTTGCAGCGGACCACCGCCACCTTCGGGGTGCCTGCCTCAACGGCCCTTCCCAGAGCGGCAGCCACCTTTTCCATCGTGGCATTACCCCCGACAGGGCAGAAGAAACCCTTCATATCCGGTGCCTTGACCACATTCTCCGCAAAAGAGCGGCACCCGGCGAAGCCGCAGCCTCCGCAATTCGCCCCCGGCATAATTGATTCGACCGTATCTATCCGCGGATCCTCCTCAACCTTGAATTTCCGGGCCACATAATACAACACCACCGCAAAAAACAGTCCCAGCACAAGCAGGCAGACAGCGGTCAGAAGTATCGTCTTTAACATATTCTATTGATTGTTTGGTTCTATTGAAAAAGTAAATATCCTTGACAGACGGTTCCTGAAGAAGGAGAGTATGACATAGTACAGAGCCACCACCCCGACTGAGAGAAGGCCGGTATACAAATCTCTCATCCCGATTGAAGAAAATACAAGTATCGAAGCAAGCAGCAATGCCAGAGGAGCCACGTAGGCTATCCATACGGCGTTTACTCCGAGAGAAGAGTCCAGAATCACCTTGACCCTGTCCCCGACCTTGCAGTCGGCGGCCATCGTCCCGATGGTCAGCGGAACTTCTATTATCTTGACGGCGCTGTCCCCTACGGCACAGACACTTTTCGCGTGACAGGAAGCGCAGGCGGACTTGCTGACTATCTCCACACTTATGGAAGATTCGGAGATTTCAGCCACAACGCCGTCGTGTTCAACCCTGTCAATCCTATTCATTCGCTATCTTGCTGCTCAATTCGTATTTCAAACCCTTGTACTGGGACAGTTTCCCCTTTATGGAGCCGATTGAGGCGGGAGCGGAGAAATAGACCGGAATATGGTTCTGATCGTCACTGACCCAGAGGAATATCTTTTCCCCGTTTTCGTATGTACCGTTCTCGGAAGCGCCGATCTTGAACCCGCTGCCGCTGTTGTCGGTATCCTTGGGCGTGATTGCCAATGCAAGTTTAAGGGCCTTGAACTTGCCCGCCTTGCCTGCGGAAACTTCTTCCTTGCCGACGAAGCGGACCCGCAGTTTCAGTATGTCGCGGTAGGGGGTCATCGTCACCTCGAAGGGCTTGCCGCTGCTCTGCATCTGGTCGTAATCCAGAATGCGGGCCAGATAAAGGGCATTGATTATGTCCCTGAGAACGCCTTCTTCGCTGAAGACCGTGTCCTTGACAGGCTTTCCGTCCTTCTCAATCTTCACCTTGGCCTGCGACAAATCCTCGGACCAGTCGAGCCAGGACTCCGAATTGTAACTCTTTCCCTCGTGGGCATCCCTGTGGAAGCGGATGGGAGAGATGGATGCATCGCTGCGGAACCAGGTCTCGTAGGTATCCCGCATCTTGTAGAAGGAGTCCCAGAACTTGAAAGTCGTTATCTTGGTGACTGCGTGGAATGCATCTCCTCTCTGAGGGTCCTTTTCGGATGTGAGATCAAGACTCACGCGCACCATATCCGCCGTGAAGAGGGCCTTGTAGGTAATGACATACTCCAGGCTCTCGCCTCCCGTGAAGGGCAGTTCCTGAGAATGGGCGAGGTCAGTGAAAGCCACTGCCGCAAGAAAAAAAGTCAAGAGGGATAGTTTCTTCATTTCAAAACAATTTCTAAGGTTCGAATTCATTGCCGGGACCGAAATCATCTATGGAATTGAGTCCTGATTGGGTCAGCGTATATTGTCCTTCTCCATCGTAGTAGGATTCTCCGTCATTGACGTCGACAAACCTGACTTCGGAGGCCAGGAATCTCATCTTCACGTCGCAGACTTCACCGTTTCGGTGCTTGGCGATAATCACGTCCGTTTCACCTGGGAACGATGCCTCATCCTGAACACCCACATACTCGGGACGGTGGATGAACATCACTATGTCCGCATCCTGCTCTATGGCTCCCGACTCACGGAGGTCGCTCAGCTGGGGACGCTTGTTGCCGCCCCTGGTCTCAACGGCACGGCTGAGCTGGGACAGGGCTATGATGGGGACTTTCAACTCTTTGGCTATCGCCTTGAGCGAACGGCTGATGGAGGCAACCTCCTGTTCACGCATCCCGCGCAGCTCGGGAGGACCGGCCATAAGCTGAAGGTAATCGACGATTATCAGTCTTACGTTGTTCTTTTCGACCAGACGCCTTGCCTTGGAACGGAATTCATAAATCGAGAGGGACGGAGTGTCATCTATCCACAGCGGTGACTGGGAAAGATTGTTGAGTCCCTGGTTCAACTGGGTCCACTCATCGGGGGTCATTTTTTTCGCGCCCCTTATCTTGTCGGTGCCAAGGCCCGTTTCACTGACCATCAATCTCTTGACAAGGTGAGTGGCAGGCATTTCGAGAGAGAAGAACGCCACGGGCACGTTGTAGTCGACAGCCATATTCCTTGCCATCGTCAGGACGAACGCCGTCTTGCCGACGGATGGACGGGCCGCGAGAATGATCAGGTCGGCTTTCTGCCATCCGTAAGTCACCTTGTCGATGCCGGTATATCCGGAAGGTACGCCGCTCAGGCTGTCCTCCCTTTTCTGGTTCTCCTCAATCTCCGCTATCGCCTGGTTGATGATGCTCTTGATCGTCTCAGTCTCGCTGCGCATATTGCGCTCGGCGAGGTTGAAGATACTCTGCTCCGCGCTGTCCACAAGGTCATCCACTGGCAGGCTGTCGTCGAAAGCCTTTTTCTGGATATCGTACGAAATTGTTATCAGCTCCCTCTGGATGAACTTCTGAAGAAGGACCTTGGTATGATACTCGACGTGAGCCGCCGCCCCGATTTTGGTGGAGAGCTGGCTCAGGTAGGCCATTCCTCCGACCTCCTCCAGCAGACCGGACTTGGTCAGCTCGTCGGCAACGGAGAAGATGTCGACGGGGTCATTCCTTCCGGCCAGCTTCGCGATGGCCTCGAATATCTTCCTGTGGGCATCCTTGTAGAAGCAATCGGACTGAATCTGGTCCAGGACATCGGGAACGACATTCGGCTCGAGAAGCAGGGCTCCAAGCACGGCTTCCTCAATATCAATCGCCTGAGGGGGCTTCAGCCCTCCCATCTCCTCTCCGATGGCGCCGATATTCACCTTCTCGGGCTTCTTCTTGTCAACGGTCCTGGCCATCCGTCTACTCCTGCTCGAACTCTGAACTTACAAGTATTCGTCCGCAATATTCGCAAACTATGATTTTCTTGCTTTCCTTGATGTCGAGCTGCTTCTGGGGCGGAATCTTGTTGAAACAGCCGCCGCAGGCATCCCTCTTCACCGTCACCACCGCAAGATGGTTGTGGGCGTTTGAACGCACGCGGTCATAAGCCACCAGCATCCTCCGGTCAACTTTTTCAGCGAGAGCCTCTTTCTCCTTCAGGAGTTCCTCCTCCTCCTTGGCCGTCTCTTCAACGATGGTCTCAAGTTCCTTCTTCTTCTCCTCCAGATCGCTTGTCCTCAGTTCGAGGAGTTGTCTTGCATTCTCCACGGTCTCCTTCTTCTCAAGGATGCTGATGTCGTTCTCCTTGATCCGTTTCTGGCAAACCTGCTGGTCAAGGTCCTGAAACTCAATCTCTTTTGTGAGAGAATCATATTCCCGGTTGTTCTTTACGTTGTTCCTCTGCTCCTCGTATTTGGCGATAGCCTCCTTTGCATTCCCGATTGTCGTGCGGTTTTCTGAATTGGCCTTCTCCAATTTCTTGATTTCATCCTCGGCGTTCGCTATGCGGGTCTGCAGGCCGGCGATTTCATCTTCGAGGTCCTGCACTTCAAGCGGAAGTTCTCCCCTGAGCAGGTGGATTTTATCTATTTTGCTGTCTGTCAGCTGAATTTTGTACAAAGTACGCAGTTTCTCCTCCATTGCGACCGCGTCCGTTTCAACCATATTTTTCTGAAGTGAGACGAACGTTTCCTTTTCATCGATGGGGGTAGCGATTTTTTTTGCCTTGTTAGTAGCCATATTTGTAGATATATTGGATTTTTCTTGAGTTCAACCTGCAAAGTTAATAAAAAAGATTCTACAGACTTGAGTATATTTCCTCAAGTTGGGCCTTAATTTTTGTCAGCGATTCGACGACCGCCATAGTCTTGTCCACTCCGGCCTTGTCGGACGCAAGACGCCTGGCGACACCGTCGAGAGTCATCCCCTTCTCCTTCAGCAGATATTGCACGGTTTTGAGACATTCCACGTCCTGAGGATGGTAAAGCCTGTTTCCCTTGGCATTACGCTCAGGCTTGACGTATTTTGAAAAAAAGTTTGACCAATAGCGCACGGCCGAGGGTTCCTGCCCCAGCATCTGTGCGACTTCTCCCATTGTGTATAAAAGTTTTGTTTCCATAAACATTTGAATATTTCAGTCCATTGCCTGTCCGGTAGTCATCGCGGTCATCGCCACGTCCCTGAAACTGACCGGGTCCAGATTTGCGAAGAAATAGAATACGGGGTCCTGGCACAGCCCTCCTTTCCAGACCTCGTAATGAAGGCAGGCGGCGAAACAGGAACCCGAGATGCCGACTTTTCCGAGCCGGGTCCCCTGTCTGACGCTCCGTCCCAAGGGAACCGAAATCTCGCCCAGATGGGCATACACGGTCTTATATCCGTCAGTGTGGGTCACGGTCACGGTGTTGCCCAGCCCCCTGGCCGACCTGGATATTCCGGTCACCGTCCCGTCCGCCGTACATAACACGTCCGTACCTATCGGAGCCATTATGTCCATTCCGTCGTGCTGTTTCAACGTCTTGAAGAAAGGGCTGAATTTCTGCCCCGTCGAGGCACCTGTCTGCATAAGTTCGAAGTCCGCTATGGGCAGTATGGAGGGCAGTGCCGTCGCCTTCTTCCCCCTTTCGAGCAGGTTGGCGTTAATGTTTTCGAGCCATCCGTTAACCCGGGATACGGTGAAATCAATCTTGCGTCCCTTCACGTATGTCTCCCACACCAGTTCTTCGGCGCTCTTGTCGAACAGGTTCCCGACCTGCAGTTCAGAGGTGTCCGGTTCCGCCGTCCCGGCAGGCAGGTCCGCATTGAACACGTCGCGGTAGATGGTTCTGTCCCGCACTTCGAGGTCCGATATGACGCTTCCGACCAACTCCATCTTCTCCCTCAGATTTTCGTACTCCTCCTTCAGAGCCTGATTCTCGGACATAAGCCGCTTCTCATTCTCGGTGCTGACGCTCAGCGCCACACTGACATAACTGACAACCGCTATCCCGATTCCCAGTCCGACATATTTGGTAACCGTCCGAACTATTCCATATATCCTGCCCCTGTCCATCCTCTATCCTCTCTTTGAAGGTCTGACAATCGAACGGTACTCTTCCAACGACATTTTCGTGTTGATGAAGTTGTAGGGATTCATATGCCTTCCCCTGTAGATGACCTCATAGTGCAGATGAACGCCGGTCGACTGCCCGCTTCTTCCCATAGTTGCAATCTGGTCGCCCTTGGTGACACTCTCCCCCTCCCTGACAAGGATTGACGAGAGATGGGCATATCTTGTCTTGTAGCCGAATCCGTGATTGATGACTACAACCTCTCCGTATCCGTAATACCCGCGAAGGACACTTTCGACCACTCCGCTGCCTGCGGCATAGACGGGTTCGCCCTTCTCTCCCCTGAAATCCAGCCCCGAATGGAATATTATCATCCTTTTTATGGGATGCATCCTGTAGCCGAATGGACTGGAGATGGAATTCCTCGACTTGGGGGCGACGGGATTCAGGGACGGGACGCAGGATGCCATATCATCCGCCCTCTTTGCAAGAAGTTCAACGTCATCGAAGGAACGGGACTGGATATAAACCTTCTTTGCCAGCATATCCACATTCCTTGCCGTCTCCACCATCACGTCGCTGTGGTCGAACCCCTCATATCCGGCATATCTGTCCTCACCTCCGATGCCGGCATTTCTCACTTCGTCAGAAATCACGTCCATCCCGAAAATCGGGCGGTAGACAATGTTGTCCCTTCTCTGGATGTCATACAGGAGAAGGTCTTCGTTGGCGGCCTGCTGGCCGAGAAGTTCCAACTTTGAGGCTATCTTCCGGTTTTCCCTTTCGAGGTATATCGATTTGGGCGTATGAAGGTCGAACACGTACGCAAAGGCATAGAAAAACGAGCAGAAAAGCAGCAGGCTGATGATTCCCAGCCAGCCTACAACTTTCCCTATTTTCCATTTTCCGTCCACTTTGCAATACGCTTTGAAACAAGCGAAGTTAGACAATTACAATTTATATTCCAAACCTGCGGGAACGCATCAGTCCCGAATCTCCGAGAAGAGCCTGAAATTCTTCATCGGACAGGGCTCTCCAGTCGGTATTTTCCAGCAGAGTCCTGTGTGTTTCGAATTCCGGCCAGGAAGGGATATCCCTGTTCCACGGACAAACTTTGAGACATTCCTCGCATCCGAAAACCCAGCCGCGGCAATCCACCTCAGGCAGAGTCTCCTGCGGGGCGGCCTCCACCGTATGGTAGGACACGCACTTTCCGGCATCCAATCCGCAGGGGTCGTCAAGCGCACCTCCCGGACAGGCGGAAACGCATCGGCCGCAATGGCCGCAATCCCTGACTTCAA
This sequence comes from Candidatus Cacconaster equifaecalis, assembly GCA_018064445.1. Taxonomy (GTDB): domain Bacteria; phylum Bacteroidota; class Bacteroidia; order Bacteroidales; family UBA932; genus Cacconaster; species Cacconaster equifaecalis. Next base: position 6,100 of record JAGHVE010000004.1, on the reverse strand, counting down.
GAGGAGAGTGCATCGGAAATTCAGATGCGGGAACATTGCACAGAATCACCCCGATAATTGTCCTCAGACCCCATACGGGAGAAATCAGGAACCTGTTCCGGCCGATGAACCCGAGTCCTGCCCCGGCCGCCCAGTAACGCTCAAGCAGAGGGGCGCTGTCAACAAACGGACGTCCCTTGAAATCAGGGGACTGTTCCCTGAGAAAGGAAATGACCTGAAACAGCTTGTCCCTGACAACTTTATGATAGTCTCTCCCGCAGGCGAACCCGGCCACGCCCCCCGCAGGCTTTCCGTATGGGGCAAGGAAACAGAGCGCCGTCTGCGCACCCTCCACCAGAAGAGTGGGGTCGAATCTCTTTTCAAGATTGCGGGAGAGATATGACATCTGCGCGAAATACCCCTTTTCAAGGCAGTGGAGATAGGTCTGCTCCACCTCGGAGGCCCTGTGAACACCGACCGCCCCGAAATCAAGGAATCCGAACTCGGAAAAGGGCAGGTCAATCATCAGACGAACCTGTAATTTTCAATATCCCTGAAACCGGCAAGGAATGCCGCCACATCCATCCGTTTCTTCCCTGCAAGCTGCAGGCTCAGAATGCGCAGGGCACCGCTGCCGCACTTGACTTCGAGGAAACTCTTCCCGTCGGTACGGATGGTCCCTTCAGGGACGGAATAATTGTTATCGCTCACTGCGTATGCCTCGAATATCTTTACATTCAAGACTTTATCTTCAAAGACCAATGTCGAGTACGCAACCGGATATGGGCTGAGACCCCTTATGAGGAGATTGACGACCCTTGCGCCGGCGCTCCAGTCTATCTTTCCTGTCTCCCTGGTCAGTTTGGGAGCGACACGCGGCGCACGGTTGAAGGGCATCACCTGCTCCTGCAGCTTGACAGAGCGGTTCTCAATTGCATCGACCGTCTTGAGAACAAGTGCGCTACCCATCTTCATCAGTTTGTCGTGGAGGGAACCGGCATCATCGTAATCCTCGATTGAACAGGCCTCCTGATATATGATTTTACCGGTATCTATCTGCTCGTCTATCATAAACGTCGTCACTCCGGTGAACTTCTCACCGTTGATTATCGCCCAGTTGATCGGAGCCGCACCCCTGTACTGCGGGAGAAGGGAGGCGTGGAGGTTGAAGGTTCCAAGGGCAGGCATCGACCAGACCTCCTTTGGCAGCATCCTGAAGGCCACCACCACAAACACGTTGGCATTGAACGAGGCGAGTTGTGCCAGGAATTCCGGATCTTTAAGGCTCACCGGCTGCAGGACCGGAATATTGTTCTCAACCGCATATTTCTTTACCGCACTCTGGTTGACCTGCATCCCCCTTCCGCTCGGCTTGTCCGCCACGGTGACAACTCCCACCACCTCGAATTCACTGTGCATCAGGGCATCCAGCGGAGCCACGGCAAATTCCGGGGTTCCCATATAGACAATCCTGATTTTCGCGCCTTTGCCGCTGAACCGGTTGAGAGTCCTGTGGTAGACCTTGACAACTTTCCTTGTCCAATATTTGATCCAGTCCCTGTAGGTATCCAGATTGAACAGGCCGGAATCCTGAGTTGATTTTCTCATAAGAAATATGCCTATGGGCAGGAGGACGAGCGTCGAGACTATCGTACCTTCGAACGGCGTGATCGCCCCCTTGTTGGCAAGCCTCTTCCCGATGGTGTCGATGATGTAATATACGATGAAGAAGAATATCGAAATGATTACCGGCGTCCCGAGACCTCCCTTGCGGATGATTGCCCCGAGCGGAGCCCCCACGAAGAAGAAGAGCAGGCAGGCGAGGGAAAGGGTGAACTTGCGGAAACTTTCTATGTCTATCCTGCGGGTTGGAATGACGTATCTCTCCCCTTCCCGTCCGAATGTCTCCAGCATCTCGTCCGTGTTGGAAGAACGGTCTGCCGCCGAACGGACGGCGCTTCTCCTCAGTTCGAGAGAATCTTTTTCATAAAGAATCTCCAAATCTATCTTTCCGCTGATATGCCTTTTCGCCACGCTCACGCTGTCAAACTGGTTGGCGAAAGTAAGCCCCGAGCTGTACAGAAAACGCCTGTGCTGGGCTGTGATGAGGGTGTCAAACACACGCTGGAGGGAATCCCTGTCCTGTCTCAGGGTTCTCAGCCCCTTGGACATCACCTCGTCACCGTACCGGTCTTCTCCGGAACGGGTGAAACCATAGTTTTCAAGAGGGATTATCAGATTCTGGCGGTTGAATTTCGCACGGCTCAGCTGCAGGGTGGTGTCCCTGTAATTCATAGTGTTCGTCTCTTCGTACGAGCATCCGTCGTAAAGGTCGAATATCAGGTTTTTCTTGTCGGGAGTGATGCGGATGGAACCGGAATCGGCCAGCGTCATCTTGGTATTTCCGCCGTTGATAGAGGTGTGGTCGTACACGATGAGATTGTGCATCATCCCGTTGTCATCCACCGATTCGATTCTCATGACATATCCGTCGATTCCGTCGTAGAATGTTCCGGAGGGTATCTTGATTTCCTCCTTCGTGCGCGCAATGTCCTCCCTCAAGGTGTATATCTTGTTGTAGGAGAGCGGCACCAGATTGTTCGCCACGAAAAACGCCCCTATGCTGATTGCAGCTGACACTATTATCACGGGCATCAGGATTCTCTGGAGAGATATTCCGGCCGCCTTCATCGCCAGCAGTTCGTTGTGTTCCCCAAGTCCTCCGAGCGTCATTATGGAGGCCAGCAGGGATGCGAGGGGCATTGACAGGGGAAGCAGCGTACAGGCACCCCATCCCAGGAATTCCAGGATGACTCCGAGCCCCAGCCCCTTGCCGACCAGTTCGTCGATGTACCTCCAGAGAAACTGCAGGGAGAGGGCGAACGTGACGACGAGCAGGACTGCGAAGAACGGTCCTATGAACGCGAGTATGAGGTGTCTGTCAAGTTTCTTCACAACCTGTTATTTGAGAGCGAGGGTCTTGAGTGTCTCCAATGCGGCGGAAAGGGAGTCCGCATCCTTGCCGCCCGCCGTGGCGAGGGAGGCATTTCCTCCGCCACCGCCCTGAATGAGTCTGGCGGCATCCTTGATGTCGGTCTGTGCATTCTTCCCCGCGGCGACCAGATCAGCGCTGTACATCAGCAGCAGCTGGGGTTTGCCCGCCGTAAGAAGAGCCGCGGCAATCACCAGATTCTCAACCTCTTTCTGGAGCATCACCGCAGCGTTCCTGAGCATACCGAAGTCTACGTCAGTGCCGCTGAGTTCCACTATGTTGCGACCGTTCACGGCTTTGGCTCCCTCCACGAGGGACTTCTTGAAGGCGAGGGTCCTCTCCTTTGCAATCTGATCCATCTGTTTTTTGTATGCCTCGTTTTCCTCAACCATCTTCCTGATGGCTCCGGCAAGGTCGGGTACATTGTTGAAGAAGGAACGGGCTGTCCTGACGGTATCCTGAAGATTGTCGACCATCGCTTCAGCCTCAACTCCGGTAACAGCCTCGATTCTCCTGATTCCCGCCGCCACCGCGCTTTCGGAAACGACCTTGAACAGACCGATATTTCCGGTTGCACCCGTATGGCAGCCTCCGCAGAGTTCGACGCTCTCCCCGAAACGGACAACTCTCACCCTGTCACCGTATTTTTCACCGAAAAGAGCCATCGCCCCCATCTGGCGGGCCTGCTCCATCGTGGCGTTGCGGTTCTCCTGGAGAGGATTGTTCAGTCGAATCAGTCCGTTCACCCTCTTCTCCACCTGTCGTAGCTGCTCATCGGACATCTTCTCGAAATGCGAGAAGTCGAAACGGAAATATTTGTCACAGACGAACGAACCTTTCTGCTCGACGTGAGTGCCGAGAATTTCGCGGAGTGCCTGGTGCAGAAGGTGAGTGCAGCTGTGGTTGTTTGAAATCGCCTGCCTTCTGGCGGCATCGACCACAAGGGTGAAAGTCCCGTTGCAGTCTGCAGGTATGCGCTCCGCTATATGGATTGTCAGGTTGTTCTCCTTGACTGTGTTCACTATGGATATCTTTTCTCCGGAAGCGGAAACCATATATCCGCTGTCTCCTACCTCGCCTCCCATCTCACCGTAGAACGGTGTGCGGTCAAACACTATCTGGCAGAATTCCTTGCCTTTTGCCTTGACAACCCTGTGACGGGCCAGCAGGGCTCCTTCCAGCGAAGTGCCGTCATATCCGGTAAATTCCACGTTCTCAATGTTATGCACATTCACCCAGTCACCGTTCTCGATTGCGGTGGCGTTGCGGGCACGTTCCTTCTGCTTGCCCAGTTCGACGTTGAACCCCTCCATATCGACGGTATATCCGTTCTCCCCGGCGATAAGTTCCGTCAGGTCGATGGGGAATCCGAACGTATCGTACAGGGTGAAAGCGTCCGTGCCGGCAATCACCTTCGTGCCTTTGGATTTCTCCATTATGCTGTCCATCAGCTTGATACCCTTGTCAAGAGTGCGGAGGAACGCATCTTCCTCCTCCTTGATGACCTTCTGCACGAGTTGCTGCTGTTCCTTCAGTTCGGGGTATGCCTCTCCCATATCACTGATGAGCTGCGGCACGAGGCGGCAGAGGAACGGCTCCTTGAAACCGAGGAACGTATATCCGTAGCGCACTGCACGCCTGAGAATCCGTCGGATTACATATCCGGCCTTGACGTTGCTGGGGAGCTGACCGTCGGTGATGGAGAAACTGATTGCACGGATGTGGTCCGCTATCACTCTCATCGCCACGCCAACCTGTGTCTCCTGCTCATACTTCTTTCCGCTGAGTTCGGAGATTTTTCCTATCATCCCGGTGAAGACATCGGTGTCATAGTTGCTCTTCTTCCCCTGAAGCGCCATACAGAGCCTCTCAAGGCCCATTCCTGTATCGACGTGTCTTGCAGGGAGCAGTTCCAGGGAGCCGTTGGCCTTGCGGTTGAACTGCATAAAGACGAGGTTCCATATCTCGATGACGAGATGATGCCCCTTGTTGACCATTTCCGTGCCGGGAACCTTCGCAATCTCTTCCTCCGAGCGCAGGTCGATATGAATTTCGCTGCAGGGTCCGCACGGACCGGTGTCTCCCATCTCCCAGAAATTGTCGTGCTTGTCACCGGGAATGATGTGGTCTGCAGGAAGGTAGTTCAGCCAGAACTCCCTGGCCTCGGTGTCCTCCTCCAGTCCGTCAGGGGCGTAACCTTCGAAAACGGTGGCATACAGCCTCTCTTTCGGCAATTTGTAGACTTCCGTAAGCAGCTCCCACGCCCAGGCTATGGCCTCTTTCTTGAAATAATCCCCGAAACTCCAGTTTCCGAGCATCTCGAACATCGTGTGATGGTAAGTGTCGTGTCCAACCTCCTCCAGGTCGTTGTGTTTTCCGCTGACGCGGAGGCATTTCTGGCTGTCGGCCACACGCTTGTGCACAGCCGGTGCGTTTCCGAGGAAGATATCCTTGAACTGGTTCATACCTGCGTTGGTGAACATCAGGGTAGGGTCGTTCTTGACCACCATAGGGGCCGAACATACTATCGTGTGACCTTTTGAAGCGAAAAAGTCAGTGAAGGTTTTTCTGATTTCTTTTGATGTCATATCTGTATCTGTCTAATATTCTATTTGTTCTGGGGATTGTGCCTGTATTTGAACAGTATGGCGAAAAGCACCGCCACTATCAGCGCGTATGCCGCGAAAACGTACCAGCTCGCCTGCCAGCCGGCCATCCTTTCAACAGCCTGAGTTTCGGCAGGATGGACGTTGACAAGGGCGTTGATTACAGCCTGCGCGGCAAGGGTTCCCACCGCCGCACCTATGCCGTTGGTCATCAGCATAAAGAGGCCCTGCGCACTGGAGCGCATTGAGGAACTCGTGTTCTGGTCGACGAAAAGGGAGCCTGAGATATTGAAGAAGTCAAAGGCAACGCCGTAGACTATCATCGACAGAACGAAGAGCCAGACCCTGTCACCGGGATTTCCGAGTCCGAAAAAGGCGAATCTCAGGAACCAGGCGAACATTGCGATAAGCATCACCTTCTTGATTCCCAGCCTGCGCAGGCAGAAGGGTATCAGCAGGATGCACAGCGTTTCAGACACCTGTGAAAGAGATATCAGAATGCCCGAATGTTCCACTCCGAACG
>JAGHVE010000150.1 GCA_018064445.1 Candidatus Cacconaster equifaecalis | reverse complement strand
GGCGAAAGAGTATGGGACCGGATGCAAGAGACATTCGACCGCATCACCTTTCAGGGGAAGAGTTTCAGGGTCTGACAATAGAAGCGAGTTTGTGTTTTCGGGTCCCCGAAAACGGCTTGCTGCTCTCAAGTTCGCAGTATAGATATGGAAAAGAAAAACAGACGTCCGGGGCGTCCGACGCTTCCGGAGGCAGACAAAAGAAGATACCGTTTGTCTGCCAAATTCTCCCGCAGAGAGATGGAAATCCTGAAAGGGAAAGCCTCCAAAATCAAACTGACCCTTTATGAGTTCTCAAGGCAGGCGATGCTCAATGCAGCGGTGCGTCCGCGCATTACCCCGACAGAACTACAGGTCTACAAAGACCTTCTGACGGAGTCGCGCAACATAGGCATCAACCTGAACATTATTGCCAAGAAGGCACTCAGCGGATTGCAGAGAGACTATGATAGAGACATCTCCGGCATCATCGTCGCGTACAAACAATTAATATCAACCTACAAACAGAAGTTATTATGATAGTGAAAATAACCACAGGCTCCGATTTCAAGGGAGCCGAGATTTATGACACCGGAAGATCAAGTCCCGGCAAGATTGCTGAAGTCCTAGACAGCGAGGGCATAGATATGGACTACGATGACAACGGAAAGTGCACACCGGTCACGGAGAAAATCGTTGCTAGCTTCAATATGCAGGCAGGCCTGAACCCCCGCGTCAGGAAACCTGTCAAGCACTTCGTGCTGACCTGGCCTCCGGAAGATCTGCCAAAACTCACCAATGGCAAAATCATTGAGATTGTTCGCAGATACCTGCGGGAGATGGGCTATGCCGATACGCAGTTTATGATTACACGACATTATGAAAAGGACAATCCACACGTTCACGTCATAGTGAATATGGTGAACAACTTCGGCCAGCGCATCAGCGACAAAAATGAATTCCGCAGGAACATTGACGTCTGCAAGGTTATTACCAATGAATACGGCTTCACCTGGGGCCGCCACAAATGGGCACACAAGTGTGACATTCCTTGTGACTGCCGCAACCGTGCATACGAGAGTGCCCGCTATGACATCAGCCGCGCCGTAGTTCAGGCTATGGCCAGAATTGATGATATCGGCCAGCTGCCGCAGCGCCTCATTCTTGACGGCAGTGGAGTCATCGCCACTTTGAAACGCGACAACAATGGAAATCCCGTGGGCATTTCCTTCTCCAAGACAGTTACTATCGAGGGCGGACGTCCACTCACTTGCAAGCTATCAGGGACATCCATTGACAGGCGTTTCACCTGCCGGAATCTGATGCGTGTTCTGGAAATCAAGGAAGATATGCCGAGGATTGCTGAGCAAGCGATGCAGGCTCTTGAATTGTTCGCCACGGCGAACGATGTTGGATATGAGATGCCTCGAAAGGTGCGTCGGCAGCAGGAAAAGTTGAACGACGAGATCAGGCGATATTATCACGACCAGAAGCGCTATGAAAGCCTGTTCAAGGGCGACTGCGTCAAGGCAGCCGTCCTCATATCGCTCGCACTGGCCTACGCGACGCCGCTTTTGGCCCTGAGCACTGCATTGACATCGGCAATCATAATAGGAATCAGATGCGGCCAGTACGGCCACGCAGAGTCCGAATTGGAGGAAGCTCACGAGAAACTGAACAACCTTATCAGAATATTCTCGCCGGAAGAGCCTGATGTAAAGACAACCAAACAGAGCATCTCTAAAAATGAAGATATAAACAACAATACACGAAAATCATATGGAGGACCAAAATATTGAAAAACGCCTCAAGAAGCTTGAGGAAACAGAAGAAGCGACCTGCGATATCGTAAGAAATCTACAGATTACAATGAATACGATTATCCCGATGTTCGACGCCATCAAGGAGGGCATCAGGGCCATCCCGACCGACTACGTCAAATTTGATGACGTGGAGAAGGTGATTACTGAATATATGAGAGATAAACGCATTTATCTTTCATCGCTGACTGCCCACGTGTCAGAAAAGGATATGGGGGTGATTACCGGCCTAAAGGACGAATTCACAAAGGTCGAGAAGGACATAAAAGAAGATTTAAGCACTGTTAAGCCAAGGAAACCGCTGCTTGGAATCGTGGTAGCCGACAAATATGTTACCTGGTTGTCACTGACAGCTGCACTGTTTCTTGTGGCTATGGAGATCTATCTTTTTACTTCCCCCATGTTCATTGCTCATAGGGAGTATGAGGATAACCTGAATGCAGAAGCTCCTGAATATTATTACAATAAAGCATATACTAAAGCTTCGGCAGGCGAAACCGTATTCTCCATAGGGGAAGGAATCCGCATTAAAACTGACGAAGAGATAAATAAAGAAATGGAAGAGTATCTTAAAAACCGCTGGGATAGGGAGTTCTGTGTATACTCTGTCGAATTTGGCCATCACAAAGACAAGCTTGTGAAATTCCGGCCTGTCAACAATGACATAACGAGAACAGCATATTTTAGCCCAGATGGAAATATCTACATTACTAAATACCAAAAAATCAAGAATATCTATGACGCCAGAAAAATGCTAACGTCAGAGAAAGTGGAGTGGGAGGAGGTGGAGAGGTAAGGGATTCCGTTATCAATGTGCCATACAATTGAACAGTACCATTTTACCAATGTATACATAATTGATTAGCGACAGGTTAAGCGGTAACTTTGTCTCCGCAGATTTCGGAAAAAATCACATCATACAAAAATCGGAAAACGTGATGCATCATTTTTCGGAAAATAAGATTTATGCAGCA
>JAGHVE010000149.1 GCA_018064445.1 Candidatus Cacconaster equifaecalis | reverse complement strand
TCACTTTCGAATTCTCTCATTTTATGAGTCCCCAGTCCGCCTACCTTCAGGCCGGACACCTCTACAACCGCTACCGGGAGTATTTTGGGATATAAGAAGCCGTAGGCCGTTCTGCAAATCGTCTGGCAAAAGCAATCGGCAGTCCAGATGATTCCTCTTTAGACGTCTGATGATGGCTACGAGGCTTTTATAATTTGTTGATGCATTCCAAAATCGAGTCCGGTGGTTTTTGCTGGAAAGATTTTCAAAAGGCTCTGGCCACCAAGTCTGAAAGGTTTCTTCGTGAAAAGATATGGGATGCTGCGAAAGCATCCTGCCTGGTGCAAGCTGGCTGCGAATCCAGTCCGAATCATTGAAATATGCCTTGTAATGCTCATTGATGGCATTCCGGAGAATCACCTCAAAAATGTTAAGCATACCATAGAATTTCTGGCACAACTTCACATTTTGCCGATAAAGTATGAGAGCTTTTGCTGTGTCGCCCCCGCAGGCAGTCAGATATTTTTTGAGTCTTGCAGCCGAAAAGGCTCTTTCATAGTCAGGATATTTCATACGCCTCAATCAATCATAATCCTTTTGCAAAGATAAAAATAAACATTATATTTGCATCGTAATCCCCGGATGTCCCTGAGCAATCAAACATTCGGGTTTAGTCTTTTTATAAAAACCCGAACTAAACTGCCACCTGCCTATCGAGTCTTGGCTGCATTAAGACCGTTCTGCAAATCGTCTGCATACGGAGTGTGCGTTTTATACACGTGTGAGCTGGGGTTGATGCGCAGACGGAGCCTGGTTTGAGGGATCTGCGCAAGGAACCTTTGCCAGAGGCTACTGTGGGCCATAATGCCTGAGCAGATGATTTGCAGAATGCGAAGTTACTTCGGCTGAGGCGGGTTGCGACGGATGCTGAGCTTCAGTGCCTGAAAGTTGCGCGGCTGCTTCGTGATGTCTGCGGGTCCCGCCGGCCGGAGCCGGCCCACAGACATTTTCCACTCGCATCCGGCATCCTTTTGCGGCACTTACCGCAATGCATCCTTTCGCAACCTGCCTCAGCCATACATTTGTGCATAGATTTATTCCTTGCGCTGATTTGAAGAAAGGCCACGTCGAAGAGGCTGGAGACGAAGCTTCAGCGGAGGAAGAAGGGCTTGACGGCTTCGTCTTCATTATCATTGGTCAATCTCACAAATCTCACTACCTTTGATGTCACAAGCACTTCCGATTATGGCAAACGTGGCATCTGATTTCCCATACGTTTAATAAAAATGCAGCTCGCCAGCAGTTCGCAAAGGGGAAAATCGCGCTGTCGCTGGTGGCCCACGACATATTCCATACGGCTGTCTATGAGAATCTTCGCTCCACTGCCGGACTTGAGTCCCGCACCTGGGTACGGCCCAAGTATCCGAACATAGTGCTGGGCTTCACGTTCCGTTTCAACACCAAGGCTGCAAAAGAGAAGGGCGGTGCAATCTCCGGTGAGGCCGGGTTCGAAGGAAAGGAATTCTGATTCAACTTTTCAGAGGGGTTCAATCCGGTGAGGTTTCGGACTGAAGGATTTTTGTAACCAGCAGAGGATTCGTATCCGGATGGGCTTCCAGCCAGGCATTCACGATATTCCTTGCGTTCGCATTCTGCTGATTCCGCAAAAGGGTCCTGCACCATTCGGCGGGGAAGAAGATATCTCCGCTTCTCTGTATGTCGGTAAGTGCATCAAGGGAAGGAACTATGTATCCACCGGCCTCTTCCCGGCGACTTCTGTGGCACAGGAGTGACAGGGCGGACAGAACTCTTGACTCCGGACGCCGGTTTTCGGGCGACTTCAGGAACGAGTCAAAAAGGGCTTTCCTCTCTGTACGGTCCGGTGAAGCGGCCTTGCACAGGATTTTGAAGGTCTCAAGTCTGTCCGGATTCTGAATCCGTCCTTTCTGGATGCAGGCAATCTCCGAAGCCACATCCGGAAACCGTATCATCAATTGGCAGGCAAGTGCCGTATAGTCGCTTTCGTCAAGTTCTAGCCCGGGATACGGGCACATTTGTTTCCAGACGGAAAACAGTTCATCCCATTGTTCTGGAGTGCAGGCGGACTTGGTCAGCTGCCTGAATGCCATAAGGCGGAATTCGTGGTCTGCGGACCTGTCTGAAGCAAGGCCTCTCAAAGCGGCGGCGAACCCCGTACACTCTTCTTCACAACGCAGAGTTTCGCCGGCTGCGTATGAAATCAAAGACGAGATTATCAGTGGGCTGCTTTCCGTTCTGGCCTGTTCTCCGCACCATTCTATGAATTTCTTCCTGTCCAGTGTTCCTCTCCAGGAATTTTCATGGAGGGTCATCAGCAGGGACATCCTCTCAGTCTCACCATACCGTTCCCAGTGTTCCATTATGTATTCCATACTTGCGGCATCCGGCCTGAACCAGCCGTAACCCTTGCCGTCGATGTTCGGAATCCAGTATTTGCCTTCCTCAATCCTGTGGCAGAGTTTCTGCTGCCATTTCAGTGCCTCCCCCACAGGGTCTTCCGGAGAATATTCCGGCATCCCGGGCTCCTTTATCCAGGTGTCCGACCACCTTTCCAGGTCGGCTTCCGAGTATCTGTCAAGTATCTCCACAAGTTCGTCCCAAGTGGCATTTGAATACCCGAAACGCCTGAGGTATTCCCTCATCCCGTTGCGGAATTTTTCCGGCCCTGTCATTTCCGCCAGCTTGTCCATCACCACCGGGGCCTTGTCATATATGATGTTGCAGTATATGAGACCGGCATCCTGCAGATTGTCCAACGGCCTCCAGATTGCATTGCTGCCTCGTGTGCGGTCTTCGGAATATGCCGGTGCGTAGTAGTTCTTCAAATCGGAAAGCGTGTGGTTCACAGAAGGGAATGCCGGCCTAACAATCTGTGCGGCAAACCAGTTGGCGAACACCTCTTTCGTCCATACGTCGTCGAACCAGCGCATGGTCACATAGTCCCCGAACCACATGTGCGATGTTTCGTGGGCAATAAGCGAGGCCCTTTCCAGCAATTCGTCCGTAGTGGGACGGGGTCCCGTGAAAATTCTTTTGTCATTGTACAGTGTCGCCCCCGCGTGTTCCATACCGCCGTACTGGAAGTCCGGCAAGACTATGAAGTCATATTTGTCGAACGGATAGGGTATTCCGGTATATTCCTCCATCCATTCCAGAGAGTCGAACACAAGCTCGAAGACCTCTTCGCTCTGAGCAATCCTGGCAGTATCGGTTTCTCTGTGATACATTGATATTGTCCTTCCGCCCCGGCTCCTGACTATCCTGTCGAAACGTCCGGCTACGAACGAGAACAGATAGGTGCTCAGGGGTTTGGTCTGGCTGAAGTGAAATGTCGTGAAGGACCGTCCCGATTCTTCCCGGCAAACAGCTGTATTTGAAACAGCTGTCCACGATTCAGGGATGGTGAGATCAAGTTTGAACACAGCCTTCAGGTCCGGCTGGTCGAAACAGGGGAAAAGGGTTCTGGCGCGGTCCGGTACCAGCAGAGTGTAAAGGAACTCCTCCCTTCTGTTCAATGACTGCTCTCCGGCCAGAAAGTCTATGGCAATCAGATTGTCCCCTTTATTGACATATCTGCGGGGAATAATCAGATGTTCATTTATCAGATTAGGGGAGATTGCCTTTCCGTTCACTTCGATATTCCTGACGCTTTCCACCGGAGCCTTGAAATCCAGAATGACATCCTGTTTTACGGCTGAGCGGAAGACAATCGTGTCGTAAGCGCTGACCATCCCCGCATCTGAAGTAAGGTCAAAGTTAAGGCAATAGCGTATGTCGGACAATGATGCGCCCCTGTCACGTGCAAGTTCGGCTGAAACGCCCGGTTCCGGTTTCATGGAGCAGCAGACAAGCAGGGCAATGGAAGTGAGGACAGAACAGATTCTAAAAGGGAGATTACCGCGTTTCATACTGCAAAGTTACTTTTTTTCAGCCATCATTTTTTTTGTGGTTGCAGATTAATTTGATTTCTATTGATGTTAATTCCGAAAATTTAGACCTGCCAACATTTTGGGGTCAGCCCGGATTTAACCCCATTAAATTTTGGGGATAGACGGGTAATATGAGATTAATCTCTTGAAACACTTTGATTTATACATATCACATATTTTACCGTATAACAAACAAAACCTCGCATTGATTTGCGAGGTTTTTTGTATTCTTTCATAACGATGTTGTCAAGAAATCCGGCGAGAGGCGTCATTCTTGAACTTATACATTCCAGTTTCGTGGCTTATTCTACCTAATGCAATCCATTTGTTATAGCCATTGTTTTGCGCCCATATTGTATATAACCGTTGAATCTGT
>JAGHVE010000046.1 GCA_018064445.1 Candidatus Cacconaster equifaecalis | reverse complement strand
CGGCCCCACACACCCCACCCCACCTCCAGCCCGGAATATCCCCGGGGACACTCCATCGTCTTTTTTTTTTGGGTGCCAAACCCGGTGGTGTGGGGTTTTGGGCGCAACTTCCGTCTATCGGATTGCCGCTTCTTCGAGGGTGAGATACTTCCGGTAGTCGGCGATATACTTCCCAAAGCCCTTGACATCTGCAGAATCAGGCTTGACCTCGACTCCCTTGTTGCCAGCAAAGATGTTCTTGTCCAGAAACTCCGGCAGAGTCTGACAATCTCCCTTCGCGACGGTATAGAGAGCCAGCAGGGCGATGCCCCAGGCACCTCCCTCCCCTGCAGTCTCCATCACGGAAATAGGGGAATTCAGAGCCGCAGCAAGGAACTTCTGCCCAGCGGATGACGATTTGAAGAGGCCGCCGTGACCCGTTATCCTGTCAACCTTCACATTCTCGCTGTCAAACAGGATGTCGTTACCGATTTTGAGGACGGCCACGGAGGCGTATATCTGAGAACGGATGAAATCGGCGAGAGTGAACTGCCCGTCCTTCGGCCTGAGCACAATCGGCCTGCCGTCCATCAATCCTGCCACCGGCTCTCCAGAGACATAGTTGTAAGTAATCACTCCCCCGCAATCCGGCCGCCCTTCCAAAGCCTTGTCAAACAACTTGGTGTACATATTCCCAAGATCGGTATCGCCCCCGGTGAGGGATGCCACTTCACGGAAGAGAGATACCCAGGCGTTTATGTCAGACGTGCAGTTGTTGCAGTGGACCATCGCCACCGGGCTTCCGTCCGGAGTGGTCACCATATCAATCACGCTGTACGGACGTGACAGAGCCTTTTCCAACACTATCATAGAGAACGAAGAAGTACCTGCCGAAACGTTGCCGGTCCGCTCCCTCACGGCATTTGTAGCCACCATTCCGGTCCCCGCATCTCCCTCGGGAGGGCAGAAGGGAGCCCCGGCCTGCAGATTGCCCGACCTGTCAAGGAATGCGGCCCCCTCAGAGGTCAGCGTGCCGGCCTGCTCTCCCGCTACCAGAACACGCGGCAGGATGTCCGACAACTTCCAGCCATAGCCGCAGGGTGCGACAAGATTGTCGAATGCCCGCACCATACCGGCATCATAATCAAGGGTTTTTGAATCTACCGGAATCATTCCGGAAGCGTCACCGATTCCAAGCACCTTTCTGCCGGTGAGAATCCAGTGGACATAGCCGGCAAGAGTTGTGAGGAAACTGATTCGGGAGACGTGCTCCTCCCCGTCAAGGATGCACTGATAAAGATGCGATATGCTCCACCTCAACGGCACGTTGAAGTCAAAGAGTCCGGAGAGTTTCTCCGCAGCGGCCCCGGTATTGGTGTTACGCCAGGTCCTGAACGGCACAAGCAACTGACCTTCGGCATCAAACGCAAGATAGCCGTGCATCATCGCACTTATGCCGATTGAAGCCAGATTCTTGATTTTCACCCCGTATCTGCCGGAGACATCTGCGCACAAATCAGCATAACAATCCTGCAGAGACGACTTCACGTCTTCCAGACTGTATGTCCACAATCCGTTCTCAAGACGGTTCTCCCAGGAATGGCTGCCCTGCGCGACCGGGGTTCCGTTCCCATCCACAAGGACAGCCTTGACCCTCGTCGAACCCAGCTCAATCCCGAGGACAGCTTTTCCGCTTTCTATCAACTCTTTTGCTCCCATATCCGCTTACATTGAAAGTGCCCTGTTCAACATATAATAGACCTCGTTGGTCCGCATCTCCTGCTTGATGCCGGAAACGGTGGTGTTGCCGTCGATATGCAGCATCTCGATGCCCGCAATCTCAGCATAATCCTCCCAGTATTCGGGAGTTATGTCATAGCTGAAGCAGGAATGGTGAGTACCGCCTGCAAGTATCCAGGCCTCGGTGCCGACCTCGAAGTCAGGCTTCGGAATCCACAGCGCGTTGGCAACCGGAAGTTTGGGCAGCGGCTTGGGTTTGATGCACTCCACATCATTGACAATCAAGCGGAATCTGTTGCCGAGGTCAATGATTGTAGCGGTCACGCCATTGCCGGTCTTCGAATTGAACACCAGCCTTGCGGTGTTGGCCTTCCTGATGCCTATGCCGAGGAAATGGACTTCCAGTCTGGGCTTGTCCGCCGCAATCAGAGGACATATCTCAAGCATATGGCTCTGCAGAATCGCGCTGCGCGCACCGTCAAAGTTGAGAGTATAGTCTTCCAGGAATGAGCAGCCGGTCGGCAGACCCTGGGTCATATACCAGACCGTCCTGTAGAGTGCCGCAGATTTCCAGTCACCTTCCGCACCGAATCCGTAGCCTTCAGCCATAAGGCGCTGAGAGGCAAGACCGGGAATCTGGTCGAAGCCCAGGAAATCGGGGGCGTTGACGTCAGCGCCTCCAAGGTCGTCGAAGTTGGTGGTGAAGCCTTTGGCCCCCTCATCCTTGAGGACACGGCGGATTGCTATCTCGGCCTTTGCGGAATTCCTGACGCGAAGCCAGTACTCAGCCTCGCCTTCCTCCCCTATCACTATGTCGTAACTTTTTTTGTACTCTTCCACAAGCGCGTCAGCCTCGGCATCGGTCACCTTCCGGAAATAATCCATAAGGGAGGAAACAGGGTAATAGTCGATATGGTAGCCCAAACGCACCTCGGCTTCCACCTTGTCTCCGTCCGTCACTGCCACATTGTTCATCTGGTCACCGAAGCGGAGGATTCTCATATCCCTTGCATCCGCCCAGGCCGCCGCCACACGGGCCCATACGGCAATGGCCTTCTGCGGTTTGGAGTCCTTCCAATATCCGCTGACCACCTTGCGGGGTTTGCGGAGGTGGGCGCAGATGTGGCCGAACTCACGGTCGCCGTGGGCGCTCTGGTTGAGGTTCATGAAATCCATATCCATCGTGTCCCAGGGAATCTCCGCATTGTACTGGGTGTGGAAGTGAAGCAGCGGTTTCTGCAATGCCTGAAGCCCCTTTATCCACATCTTGGCGGGAGAGAAGGTGTGCATCCAGGTTATCACGCCGACACACTTGCTGTCATTGTTTGCAGCCTTCATCACTGCCTCGACCTCCTTCGAGGAATTCGCAGTGCCCTTATACACAACTTTTATGGGAATTATGCCTCCGGCATTGAGACCTTCTACCATTTCCCTGGAATGTCCGTCAACGATTTTTACGGTTTCACCGCCATAAAGCAGCTGGGCACCGGTCACCCACCAAAGTTCAAGATTTTCAAATTCCTTTATCATATCTGTGTCATTTCTTTTGTCCGTAATATGCATTGGGACCGTGTTTGCGGCTGTAATGCTTTTCTATCAGAAGTTTGTTCATAGACGGAGAGTGGTTCACTATGTCAAGCGTCGAAAGATTGAGCGTCACCGAGACGAAACCCATCTTGGCGACCTGCTCCAGAACCACTGCGTTGTGAACGGCATTGTCAGCATCGGTACCCCAGGTGAAAGGGCCGTGGTTCCTTACCAGAACCGCCGGCGTATCCATAGGATTCGTCTTCTTGAAACATTCGACAATGACATTACCCGTCTCCTTCTCATATTCTCCGAAGACCTCTGACTTTTTCATACTGCGTGTGCAGGGAATGTCATCGTGGAAGTAGTCAGAGTGAGTCGTACCCATATTGGGAATATCCAGACCTGCCTGTGCCCAGGCTGTGGCATAGGTGGAATGGGTATGCACCACTCCGCCTATTTCGGGGAATGCCCTGTAGAGGACCAGATGCGTGGGGGTGTCGGACGAAGGATTGAGGTCCCCCTCACCACCTTGCCGTCAAGGTCCACGACAACCATATCCTCGGGCTTCATATTGTCATAACTGACACCTGAGGGTTTGATGACCACCAGTCCGCTGCTGCGGTCTATGGCGGACACGTTGCCCCAGGTGAAGATAACAAGACCGTGCCGCACCAGTTCGAGATTGGCGCGGCACACGTCATTTTTCAATTCTTCCAACATACTACCAGAGAATTACATACAGAAACGCGACTATTGCAATTATCAACGCTCCTCCGATTGCATATCCGCGGCTGGTGTGGAAGAGACTCAAATCCACTTCCAGAGCCTTGGCATCCCTGTAGGTGTCGTTGGCATTGCTGTGGAGCCATATCGATGAACATCCCACAAGAACGCCGAAGAAGAAGAATGCCTGGAAACCGATGTCGTTCAGATAGGCGATGAGATTTATCTCGGGAGAAGTTCCTTCCGGCAGATATGCACCCCATATCACCACCACCGCTGCAAGCAATATGAAGAACAGCCCGCTCAATCCGAGAATCCTGCTCCATTTCATCATTCTTGCACGGTCATACTCGGACGGAAGAGTGCACCGTTCGCTGTTCTTGCCGTCCACGACAGAGATGATTACGAACATTGCCATAAGTATCATAAAGATATAGCCGGCCCTGAACTGGAACGGAATGTCACCCATAAATACCTTGAACAGGACACCGAGGGGAATCGTGGCAATCGCCGTCCATACGGCGGCCCGTCCGGAAGCCCTCTTCCAGAGAAGGCCCATACCGAACACGGTGATAATGCCCGGATATATGAAACCGGAATACT
Source organism: Candidatus Cacconaster equifaecalis (assembly GCA_018064445.1). Lineage (GTDB taxonomy): Bacteria > Bacteroidota > Bacteroidia > Bacteroidales > UBA932 > Cacconaster > Cacconaster equifaecalis. Next base: position 7,689 of record JAGHVE010000046.1, on the reverse strand, counting down.
CCTGGATATACTGGAACGCCTGGTCAAGGCCACCGAGGAGAGGCTTCACGGCAATTGCGGCAATCACCAGAGCGCAGAGGGAGGTGATACGTCCCACTGCCACGAGATTGCGGTCCCCCGCATTCCGGTTGATGTATTTCTTGTAGATATCCATCGTGAAGAGAGTCGAGGTGCTGTTGAACATCGACGCCAGGGATGAGATGATTGCGGCGGCAAGGGCGGCGAATGTCAGACCCTTCACGCCTGTAGGAGTGAAATTCCTGACAAGCCACGGATATGCGTCGTCAGCAACATTGATGCTCCCCTGAAGATTTGACACGATTTCCGGGTGAATGGAGATATAGTATGCGCAGACACCGGGAAGAACCACGATGAAGGGAATCAATATCTTGAGGAATCCCGCGAAAATGAGACCCTTCTGAGCCTCCTGAGTACTCTTTGCCGCAAGACCCTTCTGGGTGATGTATTGGTTGAAGCCCCAGTAGCCGAGATTGGTCAGCCATACGCCTCCCACGACAGCCGCAATCCCGGGAACGTTCGCAAAGGCGCTCTCACCGTGACTGCGCTGGATGACAAGATGGAGATGGCTGTCGTTCAGATGCTCTCCTGTCGTCAGGTCCGTGAAGACATTGTTCAGACCGGCCAGGACACCTTCCCCCCCACCCACGGCGGAAAGGGCGAACCAGGCAGTTACAAGTCCGCCTCCCACCAGGAAGGTGACCTGAAGCACGTCAGTCCAGGCCACGGAAGCCAGACCTCCATAGATGGAATAGATGCCCGCAATGATGAAAAGCATCAGTATTATTATCATCCTCATCGAAACCATATGTCCTCCCAAAGCCACGGACACACCCTGCAGTCCGAGAATCTGTTCGATTGCAAGGGCTCCGAGCCAGGCCACGGAAGTCAGGTTCACAAAGACGTAGAGGAAAAGCCAAAGGATGGAGAACGCCAGTCCCACGCCGTCGTTGTAACGCTCGCGAAGGAACTGGGGTATCGTGAAAATCTTCCGCTTCAGCATTATCGGAAGGAGGAACTTGCCGATTACCACGAGGGTGACCGCCGCCATAAGTTCGTAAGCGGCAGTGGCGATACCGTCGGCATAACTCGTTCCAGACATTCCGATGAACTGCTCGGCGGAAATGTTGGCCGCGATGAGGGACGCTCCCACGGCCCACCAGGTCAACGAGTTGCCGGCAAGAAAATAATCTCCGGCACTTTTCTCCTGACCCTTCTTGGTCCTGCCGAAAAACAATCCGAGACAGATGAGGAGCAGTAGATACGCAATGACTATTACAAGATCTATGGCTCTGAATCCTGACGCTTGGATATAATCTATCACACTCATAACCTCTCTTTTTATTTCACTACGTCAAAAGCGAAAATGCATCGGCTGGTGTACTTCTCGCCGGGACGGAGGACAACGGAAGGCCACTGTTCCTTGTTGGGACTGTCAGGATAGTGCTGGCTCTCGATGCAGATGGCTGTTCTGCGGTTGTATGTGACACCCTTCTTGCCGGTGATTGTTCCTTTAAGGAAATTGCCGGTATAGACCTGCACACCAGGTTCGGTGGTGTATTCGGTCAGACGGATGCCGGTGCGGGGGCTGACCAGAACCACTGCGGGCTGCCGGATATCCCCCTTGTTGTCAAGCACCCAGTTGTGGTCATATCCTCCGGCGAGGGCAAGGGGTTCGAAAGATGTCTGCTCTATCCTTTCCCCGATTCGGGTGGGAGTGCGGAAATCGAGAGGCGTGCCTTCGACGGATACTATTTCACCCGTGGGAATCAGACCCGCATCGGTAGGTGTGAAGTTGCTTGCATTGATTTGGAGGATATCATCCAGAACATCATAATTCTGAGGTTCTCCGGAGAGATTGAAGTAGCTGTGGTTCGTCATATTGATGACGGTGGGTGCATCGGTCACCGCCTCGTACTGTATGTCAATCATATTGTCGGCAGTGAGGGTGAAAGTCACTGTCGCGTTGACGGTACCGGGGAAACCGTTGTCACCGTCCTTTGATTCAAGGGCGATCTTCAGGTGTGTGCCGTTGCTTTCAATCACGTCGAAAACACGGTTGTCCCAGCTGATGGGACCACCGTGAAGGCAGTTCTCACCATCGTTTGCAGGCAGGTTGTATTCCTTGCCGTCAATACTGAACTTCGCCTTGCCGATGCGGTTGGCATAGCGGCCGATGGTCGCTCCGAAATTGTTGTCGTTGTTCTCGGGGAAGTATTCGCTGACGCAGTCGAAGCCGTGAACCACGTCGCGGTAGTTCCCATCCTTGTCGGGAACCATCACGGAAACTATTCTGCCGCCGAAATTGGTGATGCAGACTTCCATTCCCGATTCATTGGTCAGTGTATAAAGGGCTGTCGCCTTGCCGTTGTACTGACCTTCAAAAGCCTTGGGGTCAATCCCGGACTTGGTAACGGTGGCGGGAGAGGTTGCGCAGGACACTGTCAGAGCTGCCGCTGCAAGAAATGAAAATAGTTGTTTCATATTATATGATTATTTGATTTCCAATACAATCACTGAAGCTTTGGGCATCTTTATCTCAACGCCCTTGGAGGTCTTCTTCATATCCTTGAACTCCCCGGGAGCAACCTTGGGGACCACGCCGAAATCGTTGAAATCGTGTACGTCGGCGGTATTGAGGAGAGTACCCGTAATCTTCGCGTTCCCGGATGACTTGAAGGCATCCCAGTCGAGAAGCACAGTATGCTCCTCATCCTTCGAGGGATTCACGATTGAAACGTGCATCACGCCGTCCTTCCTTGAAGCGGAGACGCTGAGTGAGGGAACATTTCCCTTGGAAGTCCATTCAATGGGATTCACCTCATATTCGGCAGGAATGAATTCAGCGTCCTGATGCACCTTGTACATATTGAATATATGGTATGTCGGGGTGAGAACCATCTGGTTTCCCTTTGTGAGCACCATCGCCTGGAGCACGTTGACCACCTGGGCGATATTGGCCATCTTGATACGCTTCGTATATTTATGGAAGATGTTCAGAGTAAGGGCCGCCACCATTGCATCGCGCATAGTGTTCTGCTGGAAGAGGTGTCCGGGGTTCGTGCCGGGTTCAACCGCCCACCAGGTTCCCCACTCGTCCACGAAGAGGTCCACGTCCCCGTCCGGGTCATACCGGTCCATTATCTCGATGTGACGCTGCAGGCAGGGCTCGATTCCGCAGGCTTTCGACAGGACGTTATAGTATCCGTAATCGTCGAAATGGGCGGCAAGTCCGTCCTCGCTCCTTTCAACCCCCGAATAGTAGTGAACCGCAATGGCTGACATACGGCCGCCTATCATCTTCATACAGGTCTCGGTCCAGTTGTAGTCATAGTCGCTGGCGCCGGAGGCAATCTTCCAGAGGGGGAATTTCGGATTGTAACTGCGTGTATATGTGGTATATCTGCGGAAAAGGTCGGAATAGTATTCCGGAGTCATATTGCCTCCGCATCCCCAGGCCTCGTTGCCGATGCCGAAATATTTCACGTCCCAGGGTTTCTCCCTTCCGTTGGCGCGACGCATATCGGCAACCGTGCTCTGACTGTCGGAAGTCATATATTCGACCCATTTGGCCATCTCCTCGGGAGTGCCGCTGCCCACGTTTCCGCTGATATAAGGCTGACAGCCGAGCATCTCACAGAGATTGAGGAACTCGTGCGTGCCGAAACTGTTGTCCTCCAGAGTTCCGCCCCAGGTGTTGTTGCTTATTTTTGTTCTCTTCTCCTGCGGACCGATGCCGTCCATCCAGTGATAGTCATCGGCAAAACATCCGCCCGGCCATCTGAGAACCGGTATCTGAAGTTCCTTCAGAGCCTCGAAAACATCCTTGCGGTAACCGTTGATATTGGGAATGTCAGAATCGGGACCGACCCAGAGGCCGCCGTAGATGCAGCTTCCGAGATGCTCGGAGAACTGTCCGTAAATCTCCTTGGGAATCATTGTCCCGTCGGCATTGTTTTCGTGCAGGTGCACGGTTGTCTTGAGCTGTGCAGAAGCAAGCAGGCTGGTTGCCAGCAAAGTGGTAAGAACAAAACCTTTTTTCATATATCGGTAAATTTGATTCGATTATCAAAGTTAATCAAAAAACTGAAAAAAGCCATTGAAGTCTGCAATCGTGCGGCAAAGATAGCAAAAGAGAAGCGGTAATATTGCATCATTTCAAAACAGATTCGTAAATTTGCCCGACAAATCGATTCCGAATATGAAGAAGAGAGTTTTGACTGCCCTTGCGGTAATGATTGCCTGTATCGCGACGGCACAGGAAAATACAGATTATCCGGGAGCGCTTCAGATTTCGGCCTTGAGAGACAAGGCGCTGCTGCAACGTATTGCAAGTTCCGAAAAGCCGTCTGTCGGAACACCTGAATATGAATCGCTTATGCAGGAAATTTCGGACAAGTCGCTGACTGCCGTCAGGCGTGACCACAATCTTCCTCTCAAGAAATTTGAGAAAAGCGCATTTCTGGCATTCAATGCGGATGAAAACACGAAATATATCGCAGACCGCCTGGCTGAAAATGGTGTGGAGGTGTTTCTCTTCCCCGAAGGAACACCTGACGAAGTGTTCTACAATATCCGCTACAAGTTGAACGATTACAACAAGATAGTAGTCTGTTACCACGCCGGGGATTCCCTGTGTGCGGACGGAACCCGGCGCGCCAAGACAAAGCCCGATAAATTGCAGTTCAAGATGTATGCCTCCCTCGGTGTCCGCCACGGCAACATCGGGGTCTATTTCGGCGACCCGACCGATCTGGATGCATTCGACAGGGATTTGAAGGATTTTGATGTGCTGATAGTGGGATATGAAGATACGAAGTACAACTGCAAGGCGGCGGCGAAGATAATATTGGGAGAAATAAAACCTGAGGGAGTCCTTCCCGTCGAAACCAAGCATTTCAAAAAGGGTACATCAAAATAATCCGCTATGGAAAACAAATTCGCTTCAAGAGTGGCTCTTCTGCAATCCGCTATGGCTGGCAGGGGCATCGACGCTTTGATAATATCGAATACGGACCCTCATTCAAGCGAGTATCCGGCCGGCAGATGGTGTCAGATCGAATGGGTGAGCGGCTTTACCGGAGAAGCGGCCGAAATTGTGATAACTGCAAGACACGCCGGATTGTGGACAGACACAAGATATTTCATCCAGGCCGGCATACAGCTTGAAGGGACAGGCATTGCGCTGCACAAGACCAGAGTGCCTGACCAGGTGCTCATTCCGGAATATCTCGCAACGGCCTTGAAAGAGATTCCCTCCCATCCGGTGAGGGTTGCATACGATGGACTGTGCCAGAGTGTGGAAAGCATAAAGGAGCTCAAGGCTGCGCTGGAGGTTGCATACGGAGAGGACGGATATCGTCTGGTCGATTTGCCGGACTTCCTTTCCGAGTTCTGGGAGGATCGTCCCGAAATTCCCGCCACCCCGGTAATCTGGCCGGACCAGAAGCTGTTCGGAGAGACAAGAGCCGAAAAACTGGAATGGCTGAGAAAGGAGATGGCCTCCAGAGGATGCCGGTATATGCTTGTTACGGCACTGGATGAGATAGCCTGGCTGCTGAATGTCCGCGGGGAGGATATAGACTACAACCCCTACGTTATATCATATCTTGTCGTTTCCGACAATGGAGCCTGCTGGTTCGTCCGTGACACGGACAACGTACCACACGTGCCGGAAGTGACAGTTACCGGCTACGATGCACTTCAGGAGGGCATTGCTTCAATGGCCGTGGACGGAGGCTCGCTGCTTGTCGACCCTTCCACCCTTAATGGCAACGTGCACGACCTTCTTGAAAAGACCTTCACCCCGGAAAGAATTGTCCTTGGCACCTCTCCCATAATCGTGAGAAAGGCTGTCAAGAACCGTACGGAAATCGCGAACCTCAGGAAGGCGCACCTGATGGACGGTCTGGCAATGGAAAAATTCCTTCACTGGGTAGAGGTCAACGTAAAGTCTCCCGAGCCGATCACGGAATGGGACGCTTCGGTCAAATTGACGGAATTGCGCTCAGAAATCGAAGGATATCACGGCAACAGTTTCGAGAACATCTCCGCTTACGGGGAGAATGCCGCTCTTCCGCACTATTCGACTCCCGTCACCGATTCCGCTGTCATCGAGAAAAAGGGACTCTATCTCGTGGATTCCGGAGGACAGTATGATTTCGGTACCACCGACATTACACGCACTGTGCCGGTGGGAAGATGCTCACGGCGGGAGAAGGAAGACTACACTCTTGTCTTGAAAGGGATGATAGATTTGGCTATGGCAGTTTTCCCGAAAGGAACGGCCGGATGTCAGATAGATGCTCTCGCCCGGGAGCCGCTATGGAAAAATCACAGAAGTTTCGGTCACGGCACAGGCCACGGCATAGGCTATTATCTCGGAGTCCACGAAGGCCCGCAGAGCATACGGCAGAATTTCAACAGGCAGCCGCTCCTTCCGGGTATGGTGACATCCGACGAGCCGGGCCTTTACCGTGAGGGCAAATATGGCATCAGGCACGAAAATGTGCTCCTCTGCGTTGAGGACGGTGACAACGAGTTCGCATCGTGGCTGAAATTCGAAACACTGACTCTTTGCCACATAGATACGAAGCCGGTGAGGACCAGACTTCTGACAGACGAGGAACTTTCCTGGCTCAACAGCTACAACAAGCGCGTGTACAAGACACTTTCCCCTTATCTTGACCCCGAAACCAGAGTGTGGCTGAAGAAAAAGTGTCGCAAATTGTCCCGTGGATGGTTTGAATGACGGATAAAACTGACAAACTGTCATACTTGCCCGAATGGCATAATCTTCGATATGATTGAGGCGTCGGCCCGGAAGGACCGGCGCTTTGATTTGTTACAAATTTAAAAAGGAGATAAAATTATGGGAAAAATTATCGGTATTGACCTTGGAACCACCAATTCTTGTGTGGCTGTAATGGAAGGCAATGAGCCTACGGTCATAATCAACAGCGAAGGAAAGCGTACAACCCCCTCGGTAGTGGCATTCGCGGAAGGCGGAGAACGCAAAATAGGCGACCCCGCAAAACGTCAGGCCATCACAAACCCCTTGAAGACAATCTTCTCCATAAAGAGATTTATGGGCGAGACTTTCGACAGGGTTACCAAGGAGACAGACCGCGTTTCATATAAAGTTGTTCGCGGCGACAACAACACCCCCAGGGTGGACATTGACGGCAAACTCTACTCCCCTCAGGAAATCAGCGCAATGGTTCTTCAGAAGATGAAGAAGACCGCTGAGGATTACCTCGGGCAGGAAGTCCGCGAGGCTGTCATCACGGTTCCCGCATACTTCAGCGATTCTCAGCGTCAGGCTACCAAGGAGGCGGGTGAAATCGCAGGCTTGAATGTGAAACGTATCATCAATGAGCCTACGGCGGCTGCTCTCGCATACGGTCTCGACAAGAAGAACAAGGATATGAAGGTTGCTGTCTTCGACCTCGGCGGCGGTACTTTCGATATTTCAATCCTCGAACTCGGTGACGGTGTGTTTGAAGTGAAGTCAACCAACGGTGACACTCACCTCGGCGGTGACGACTTCGACCACGTGATCATCGACTGGCTCGCAGAGGAATTCGCTTCAGAGAACAACGGCATTGACCTCCGCAAGGACCCTATGGCACTCCAGCGCCTCAAGGAAGCTGCAGAGAAGGCCAAGGTCGA
>JAGHVE010000057.1 GCA_018064445.1 Candidatus Cacconaster equifaecalis | reverse complement strand
CTTTCCAATGATTTGCACGGCTTTTCAATATCTATTTCCCGATGCAGAACCGACTGAATATCAGGTCGGTGATGGCCTTGAAGTCGATGACGGAGGCTGCTGATGCGGCGGACGAAGACGCAGCGGATTCAGATGCCGGCATACTGTCCCCGAAGATTGAGTTCAGTTCGGAGATTGCGGCTCTGAGGTCCTCGGCGACAAGGTCGGTGGGCAGGGAGGTGTCGAGTCCTTCCCGGACGGTGCGGAGGTTTTCTGCCGCCCTGACGAGCGCTTCGTAGTGGCGAAGGTTTGTGACAAGGGTGTTGTCCTGTGAGAATCTGCCGGCCTGGCTTGCCGCGACAGCCTTTTTCAGGTCATCGATGCCGGCCCCGGTTCTGGCGGATATGCCCAATGTGCCGTCGAGGGCGGGGGAGAGGTCCGTCTTGTTGGTGACTGCGACAAGGGTCTGATGCGGCTCAAGTCTTGACGATATTTCCGTCAGTGTTCCGGCCGATACAGTCGAAGGTGCTGTCCCGTCCAGGAGTGCAATCACCACATCCGCCTCGGAGAGTTTCTGCCAGGCTCTGCTGATGCCTATCTTTTCGATTGTATCTTCGGTCTGCCGCAGTCCTGCGGTGTCTATGAAGCGGTAGAGCAGCCCGTCGATTGTCATTGTCTCCTCGATTGTATCGCGTGTCGTGCCGGGTATGTCGGAGACTATGGCTCTTTCCTCGCCGATAAGTGCGTTGAGAAGAGTGCTCTTGCCGCTGTTTACTTCGCCTACGATGGCTACGGGAATACCGTTCTTCACGGCATTGCCGTCGCTGAATGAGGATGCGAGCCTGTCGATATGGGCAAGCGATTCATCCAGCAGAGAATAGAGAGCGGCCCTGTCTGCGAATTCGACCTCCTCATCCCCGAAATCAAGTTCCAGTTCAAGCAGGGCGGTCAGTTCGAGCAGTTTGTCCCTCAATCTCTTGAGTTCGCCGGAGTATTCGCCTTTGAGCTGGCTTACAGCTACTCTGTGGGCGGCTTCGGACTGGGCGGCTATCAGGTCTGCGACGGCCTCGGCCTGAGCGAGGTCCATCTTGCCGCCTAGAAATGCCCGTCTTGTGAATTCGCCCGGTTCGGCCATTCTTGCACCGGAGCGGACCAGATTTTCCAGTATGCTCTTGACGATATATCCCGATGCGTGGCAACTTATCTCCACGGAATCCTCACCAGTATATGAATGAGGATTCCTGAAGATTGAAACCAGCACTTCGTCGATTTCTTCCTCCGGATGCCCGAGGCTGTGGAATTTTCCGAATCGGAGAGAGTATCCGGGACAGGTGCTTACCGTACCCGATTTCAGCGCAATGACCCTGTCGGCTACAGCAAAGGTGTCCGGGCCGCAGACCCTGATGACGCTGATTGCTCCGCTGCCGGATGTCGCGCAGGCACAGATGGTATCGTCTATATATTTCAAAACGGATTACTCGGCCTGTGATGCGGGTATGCGGGTGAGGTAATTTACGAAATATTCTCTCAAGGCGGCGGCCTGGTCCGGGGTTACGGAGAGATAGTAATGTCTGCCGTCCTCACGGGGAGAGAATGTTGTGAAGCCTTCGTCATCGACGGTCACTTTTCCGGCGGGTGAGACGGTGAAGTAATCGGAGCCCTCGACGGCATATACGACGGCTGTGGGGTCGAATGCATGATTGTCGTAAGGCATATCACCGAATCTGATATAAGCCTCCTTGAAAGGATGCGCGGGAGTCCAGCTGTAGTCGTTCTCGATGCTTTCTGCAGGATATCTTACGGCTTCTCCGATCTCCCAGGGAGAGAGAATGACCTCTCCGGGCCAGTTGTTTATGATTTTCTGCGCGGCCGGGATGTCGAATATGACGTTGAATTCGGGATAGTTCGGTTCGGTAAAGCGGCCGGCCATCAGTACGAGTGACTTGACTTTCTTCTGAATCAGCTCCATCCCGGTAAGAGGGGAATATTCATCCGCAGGGGTGTCCATAAGCAGCGAAAGATTTGTCAGAAAACCGACGGATACGACGGTGACTGAGTTGTCGGGCTGTGCCGCCAGAAGCTTGCGATAAAGTTTGTGTGACAGAGGCAGGGACGAATACTCCTTCAAAGTAGTTGCAAAAAGAGGGGAGCCGTCAGCCTTTGTCATCTGAGCCACAAGACCGGAATATCTTTCCTCCGCCGGTTCACCGCTGTTGAAATTCTCGGTTATGATGCCGATGGGAATGTCGGGATGGCCATACCAGGTGTTCACCAAGTCGACGTATCTGGCAGTGAGATCACCGTGCTTGTTCAGACAGATTCCCAGAAGGTTGATTCGGCCTTCCTCAAGGTATTGATTAAGTAGTACGAGGGCCTCTGCATCGTCGATGTCGTTTCCGATGTCAGTGTCAAAAATCACGTTGCATACGCTCTGCGGATTTTCTGTGGGTTTGTTGCAGGCACAGATGCAGATTGCAGCGGCGATGCAACAAAAAATAGTTGTGAAGCGTTTCATAATATGTGAGTTATAATATGTGAGTTATTGTATCTTGTCAAGTAGCCACTGCTGAACCATTGCCTTCATATGGGGGAGCATAGTTCCTCTGGCGTCGAATTTTGCCATATGGAGGGCTGAGAATTTCGCAACTTCGGCAGTTTTTGCCTCGATGTCACAGTCCTCGCCGAAGTAACCGCACAGGAAGGCCTCGAAAATTTCCTTCAGTTGAGCGCAGGAGACGTGATAGAGTCTCTGCATATCCTCCTCGCTTGGGAAACCGAAGCAGATGAAATGCAACATACCGAGGTCGAACATCGGATTGCCGTATCCGAAGTCGGCAAGGTCAATCCAGTATTGTTTGCCGTCTGCAATGAGGGCGTTCCCGATATGCATGTCCCCGTGGATGCAGTTGGTGGTCCTGGGGAGGCTTTCCATAAACCTGACCATCCTGTCAATCTCGTCCTGAGTGAAGGATTTGCAATGTTTTATCTCCTCTATGAACTGGTCTGCAATATCCCGGAAAAGTTCTGTCTTGCAGGGGGTCGAGTGAAGTTTCCTGCAGAACGACGCGAATTCCCGCGACAATTCGCCGAGTTTTTCGGGGTTGTGGCTGATGGCCCTCGCGTAAGATTTCTTGTTCACAATCCTCTCGAATTCAACGCCCTTGCGCTTTCCGTCAGTTACAAGTCTTGTCGCCTTGGGAATGTTGATGCCCATATCGGCAATTGCCCGGGATTTCTTGAGTTCAGTGATTGAGACCTCTTCCGGAATGAAGTCATAGTAGAGCTTTATCATCAACTTTCCGCCATCGTGATTGTAGGATAGGGAAGTGTATCCGTCGCCGCTTTCAGTGTAACGGGACATATCGATAAGCTCGAATTCCGGCCGCCCGAACACATCTTCGACGAGATTCACGAATTCCGTATAGGCTTCCGTGCCAGCAAGGTCCCGCAGGGCGGTCGCAAGGCCGCGGTAATGCCACTCGTGGTCGCTTTTCCCACCCGGAGCGTGGAATATCTTCCAAAGAGAATCGCCTGACTTGTGATAATCCCTGGCAATGGCCCTCATATTCGACAGTTTGTCTCCGAGGGCGACGATTTTCGAATCCGGGCTTGAATTTTCGATGCGGTCTATCGCCGCCTGTTTTCTGATTCGCCAGCTGTCCTCTTCGCTGATGCCATCGATGAACTTGTCGGATTCGGACTCGACGATGGAGGCGACTCTGTCGCCGAATTCCGCCCGTATCTGCTCGACTGTCACATCTGTGTCCTCAACCGTGTCGTGGAGTGCGGCTGCGGCAAGAAGTTCAGGGTCGCTGGTCATCGTTGCCACGATTTCCATAGCCTCGAGAGTGTGGATTACGTAGGGAAATCCTTTGCCGCGCCTTTCCGTGTTGGAGTGAGCGTCTACCGCGAATTTTATCGCCTTGTCGACAAAAGCCGTGTCAAGATACTTGTTCGCCATATATGGTTGAATTAAAATTGGTCCGAATAATATTCTTTGGCAAATGGTCTTGCATTGTATCGCATCGCCATCACCTGCCCGTATGCACCTGCACTTCTGATTGCCATCAGGTCACCCCTTGAGGAGCGGGGAAGAATCCGGCCTTTTCCCCAACAATCGGAAGATTCGCAGACAGGTCCGACGACATCATACCGCTCGCAATTTCCTTTTGATGTCAGGTTTTCTATTTTATGATATGAACCGTAAAGAGCCGGTCTGACGAGGTCGTTCATTCCGGCATCGAGGACAAGGAAATTCCTGTTTGACCCTTCCTTGAGGTACAGGACTCGCGAAATCAGGCTCCCGCACTGTGCCACAATGGACCTGCCGGGTTCGAGATGGAGTTTCTGGCCGGGCAGAAGTATCAGATTCCTGCGGATAGTCTCGAAATATTCGCGGAAGGGAGGTATGGGATTCGAGTCGGGATTTCTATAGTCGACTCCGAGCCCGCCGCCGACATTTATGTCACTGACAGTTATGCCGCGACCGGAGAGCCTCACCTGTATCTCATTGATTCTCCTGCAAAGTGTGGCGAACACTTCCATATCTTCAATCTGTGAGCCTACGTGAAAATGCAATCCTATCAGTTTCAGATTTTTTGCATACTTTACTTTATCAATCGCTTTATCAATGGATGCGAGACTTATCCCGAATTTGTCCTCCTTTCTGCCGGTTGATATGTTGCTGAGAGTATGGGCATCGACCTCCGGGTTTATTCTCAATGCGACGTTGGCTGTGACGCGGAGTTTCGATGCGAGGGAATCAATCACTTCCAGTTCCGGTATGGATTCGCAGTTGAAACAGAATATGCCGGACTTGAGAGCAGTGACAATCTCTCTGTCGCTCTTTCCTACACCGGCGAATACTATTGAATCTGAGGGAAAACCGCAATTTAGTGCAAGTGACACTTCATCACCGCTTACACAATCGGCACCCAGTCCGTATTTACGGACCGTCTCAAGAATCCGTTTCCTGTCGTTCGACTTCAGTGCGAAATGGCCCGTATATCCGTATTCATCAAGAAGTTCCCTGAACAGTTTCAGGGTACTTTCGAGAAGTTCCATATCGTAGTAATAGAATGGAGTGCGGATCCTGCCGATCTTTTTGATATCTTTAAAAGTTACCATCGGATGACAAAGATAGCAAATATTGCCTATTTTTGTGTATGCTCTGCATTGAAGATTACAACAGGAAATTGGAGTGGCTTTTCAGCCGTTTCCCCACATATCAGAAAGTGGGCGGAAAAGCCTATAAGCCGGGTATTGAAAGTATGCTTGCTTTCGATTCGGTTCTCGGCACTCCCCACAAATCATACAAGACGATTCATATTGCGGGCACCAACGGCAAAGGTTCTGTAAGTCATATGATTGCAGCCGGTCTCTCTTCCTGTGGACTGAAGGTTGGTCTCTATACGTCACCACATCTGAAGGATTTCAGGGAGAGAATCAGGACGGTTGCAGGCGGCTCATACAATCTGATACCGGAAGATGAAGTGTATGACTTCATATCGCGGAATGAAACCGTTTTTACGAACCTGGACCTGTCATTCTTCGAGATAACGACAGGCCTGGCATTCAAATGGTTCGAATCCCAAAAAGTCGATATCGCGGTCATAGAGACCGGTCTTGGAGGCCGCCTCGACTCCACGAATGTGATTGACCCGATTCTGAGTGTAATCACAAACATAGGTCTCGAACATTGTTCCCACCTTGGGGATACTCTTGAAAAGATTGCCTTCGAGAAAGCGGGGATAATAAAGGAGGGTGTCCCGGTTGTAATTGGAGAATATCTGTCCGAAACCAGGCCGGTTTTCGAAAGGAGGGCGGGTGAGTGCCGTTCAAAGATATGCTTTGCATCAGATGAAAGGCTTACGCTTGGCGTAACGCCCGAAGAATTAGATCTTAAAGGTGATTATCAGAAGCGTAACTTGAAGACTGTTTCATCATCCTTCTCCCTGATTTCCAACTCTCTCGGCCTTGATGCCGCCTCTTTTTCGGAAGGGGTGATGCGCACCGCACAGGCAACGGGTCTCAGAGGCAGATGGGAATATCTTCAGAAGGGCTCCGGCATTCCTGACGTGATATGTGATACCGGACACAATGCACACGGCCTGAGATGGGTGGGGGAGCAGGTGGACAGAATCTCCTGCGATTACAAAAATGTCCGGTTCATAATAGGCCTGTCAGATGACAAGAATCTGGATGAAATTATCCGTTTTCTGCCCCGCAACGTGGATTATCTGGCTACGCAGGCTTCTTCCCCGAGGGCGATGGATGCCGTGAAGATAGCAAATGCAATGATTGACGGCGGATTCCGATGCAGAATGGTCAGGCCTGTGGCGGAAGCCTACCGTGAGGCCCTTTCCAATGCCGGGCCGGAAGATCTTGTCTTCATAGGAGGAAGCAATTTCGTAGTGGCTGAAATACTTTGACAATGATAATATTTTGTATATGAATTTTGATTTTGATACCGTAATTGACAGGCACGGAACTGATGCCGTGAAAATAGAGGCTCTGGTGGAACACTTCGGAAGAAAGGACCTGATTCCCCTCTGGGTTGCCGATATGGACTTCAAGACACCGGAAGTGGTCCGCACGGCTGTTTCGAATTGTCTGGATTCCGGAATCTACGGGTATTCCTCGGCTCCGGAGAGTTATTATGCATCTGTCCTGAAATGGGAGAAAGACATTAATGGTCTGAATCTCAGAAGAAAAGAGATATGTTACATTCCCGGCATAGTCAGGGGGATCAGTTTTGCGCTCCAGTGCTTTTCCTCACCCGGAGACCCGATAATCATCCAGCCTCCCGTATATATGCCTTTTGAAAGGCTTGTCCGTGAAAACGACAGAAAGCTTGTCGAGAATCCTCTTGTGTACGGCAACGACGGCTATTCGATGGATCCGGACAATTTTGAGGAGCTGTGCAGAACCGAGAGACCCAAAATGTTCATACTCTGCAATCCTCACAACCCGTCAGGCAGAGTATGGGATACGGAGACACTTGAAAAAATTGCTGAAATCTGCAGGAAATATGATGTATTGGTCGTTTCGGACGAAATACACGGAGATATGCCGCTCTTCGGCAACCGTTTCCACTCCTTCCCAGGCGTTTCGGATTCCGCGGCGGAAGTGTCAATCACTTTCAAGGCCCCGAGCAAGACGTTCAATATTGCCGGATTTATGAGTTCTTACGCAATTGTGAAGAATGAATCCGTCAGGGAGAGGTTCTTCAAGTATCTTTCCGTAAATGAGTTCGACGCTCCGCCGTTGGTGGCGGCGGTTGCGGCCCGCGAGGCATACGAAAAGGCGCGGGACTGGCGCGACGAAATGCTGAAATACATTGAGGGCAACGTTCGGTTTGTCTCTGATTATCTTGAAAGGAACATCCCTCAAATCCGTCCTGTGATTCCTCAGGCATCTTTCCTTATATGGCTGGACTGCAAAGGATTGAATCTGTCGCACGATTGCTTGACAGATCTTTTCATAAACAAGGCCCGTCTTGCATTGAATGATGGTGCGGATTTCGGTACCGGAGGCGAAGGCTTTATGAGACTGAACGTCGGCTGCCCCCGCTCGGTTCTGGAAACAGCATTGAATCAATTGAAAATTGCATTGGAATAATTGCGGATTTTTATTATCTTTGCGCCAAAGCAGTTGAAATGGAGGAGAGTATAGCATACAGGCTTGAAGCCAAAATCAAGGAACTCATATCAAGATATGAATCCCTGAAGAAGGAGAACGCGCTTCTTCAAAGCAAACTCGAATCCTGCTGCGCGGAATTGGAACAAACAACACAGACAAACAAATTACTGGAAAAGAAAATAAACAACTTACAATTGACAGAAGCATTTACTGGAGCGGGAAGAGACAATGCCGAGGCCAGAAAGAAGGTCGCCGCATTGATCAGGGATATTGACAAATGCGTGGCGATGCTTGGCAATTAGCTTGTCGTACCATGAAGCAGAAAATTACAGTTCAAATAGCAGGGAGAGAGTATGCACTCAACGTTGACAGCCAGCAGGAGGAGGCAATTCGGAGGGCCGTCAAAAAGCTCAATTTGGAAATCGAGGAACTGCAGTACAACTATCGCGGTCACGACGTCAGGGATATATTGAGCATCGTTCTGTTGTCCGAGGAGAAGAGGCTGGTGGAACTGGAAAGTATGAAAGGGGATGTGAGCAACGCAGACATAAATAAACTCGAGGAACTTGAAAAGTCATTGGACGATTATCTTCTAAGCCGTTAGTTAATGCTCTTTGCTAAAATCAACACTTTTTTACATATTCCGAGCCGACTCGGTAGTCAAAGACAGGCCCAGGTGACCCTTGTGGGGATTCTGAATTTCAGGACGTAGGAAGTCCGCGACCATATACCGGAGCTCAAATCTTATTCATTAAGATTTTTGACAGACCATACTAACGGCTTTTTTCTGTTGATTGTAAGTAAATATGGCAACATTACCAACAACATATATACTTACACAAAATGTCTACACTTACAACAATCATCATCACGGCCGTCGTCTCCGCGACGTTGGCCATTCTAGTTTATATCGCTGTCAGGAAGTTTATTCTCGGCAACAAAAAAGATGAAATAATCCGCAATGCTGAAGCGCAGGGCGAAGCAATCAAGAAAGAGAAGATATTTCAGGCCAAGGAGAAATTCCTTCAGTTGAAAGGGGAGCACGAGGCATATATCAATGAACGCAATGCTCAGGCGCAGCAGCTTGAAAACAAATTGAAACAAAGGGAACTGACCCTCAATCAGCAGAATGCCGAGATAGGCCGCAAACAGAAGGATATCGATTCCATCAAGGAGAATCTGAAAGTCCAGATGGAGATTGTCTCCAAGAAAAGCGATGAATATGAGAAACTTCGCGGCAAGGTGATAGAGAAGCTGGAGGAAGTGGCCGGTATGACCGCCGAGGAGGCGAAAAACCAGCTTGTGGATTCCATGAAGGCTGAGGCTAGGACTCAGGCAATGTCATATATCAATGATGTGATGGACGAGGCCCGTCTGAATGCCAATAAGGAAGCCAAGAGAATTGTCATCAACACCATCCAGAGGACAGCGGCCGAGACTGCCATTGAAAACGCCGTCACGGTTTTCAACATAGACAACGATGAGGTCAAAGGCCGTATCATCGGACGTGAGGGCAGGAACATCAGAGCGCTGGAAGCGGCTACAGGCGTGGAGATTGTCGTCGATGACACTCCAGAGGCGATTCTGCTGTCCGCTTTTGACCCTATCCGCCGTGAGGTTGCAAGACTGGCTCTCCACCAGCTTGTAACTGACGGTCGTATCCATCCTGCCCGTATCGAGGAAGTTGTAGAGAAGGTCAAGAAACAACTTGATGATGAAATAATGGAAACCGGTAAGAGAACGTGCATAGATCTCGGTATCCACGGTCTTCATTCGGAACTCATACGTCTTATCGGCCGTATGAAATATCGCAGTTCTTATGGCCAGAACCTTTTGCAGCACTCCCGTGAGGTGGCGAATATCTGTGCCACAATGGCCTCTGAACTGGGCCTGAATGCCAAGGCGGCCAAACGTGCCGGTCTGCTCCACGACATAGGAAAAGTTTGCGAGGAGGATGCCGAACTTCCTCACGCACTTCTCGGTATGAAAGTGGCCGAGCAGTATAAGGAGAAAGCCGACATCTGCAATGCAATCGGAGCTCACCACGAAGAGGTTGAGATGCAGTCAATCATTGCTCCTCTCGTGCTTGTGGCCGATGCCATTTCCGGAGCACGTCCCGGAGCACGCCGCGAAGTGATTGAGTCTTACATCAAGAGACTCAAGGATATGGAGAACATCGCCCTTTCACATCCCGGCGTGACCAAGACTTATGCTATCCAGGCGGGTCGTGAATTGAGAGTGATCGTGGGTGCGGAAGAGGTGTCCGATGCCCAGTGCGAACAACTCTCGGCAGATATAGCAAAGACAATACAGGATGAGATGACCTATCCCGGTCAGGTCAAGATTACGGTTATACGTGAAACCCGCAGCGTGGCTTTCGCGAAATAATCAGAGTTCGAACAGCTCCGAAGATTCACTTCGGGGAAGACAGTGAAGCGATGCTTGGGAGCCGATGCCCGCAAGCGTCGCTTTCGCCATTTCATACGCTCTTCGTGGGGTGTTGTTGTTGCCGCTGAGATGGCAGAGAAAGACATCTTTCAATCCCTGATGGTTGCACATCTTCAGGAGGTGGCTGTTCTGTTCGTTGGAAAGATGACCGTTGCCCATAATTATCCTTTCCTTCAGCTCCCTGGGATAGCTGCCGGTCATCAGCATATCGATATCATAGTTGGATTCCGCAATCAGATGCTCTGCCTTTCCGGCATATTTTACGGCATCATCGGTAACTGCGCCGATATCTGTCATCACAGTGATCAGGCACCCGTCAAAATCGATATGGTAACCGACGGTCTGGGTGGCATCGTGCGGCACTTCAAATGGAACCACCTTTATGCCATCGACATCGTTTGTCTGATTCTCAATGAGATACCGTTCATTTCCGGAAAGTCTGTCTCCGATGCAGAAGTTATGCCGGAGAGCCTTGTGCAGTTTGTCGGTGGCGTAAACCGGAACGTGGTACCGTTCGGAGAATGTGCCGAGGCTTTTTATATGGTCGAAATGGTCGTGCGTCACAAAAACTGCCGATATGCTTTCTATCGGGATGTCGAAATTCAAGAGCCTCTTCTTTATGGCTCGGGCACCGATTCCGACATCTATCAGAAAAGATTTGCGCTCATTTCCGAAATAATAGCAGTTTCCGCTGCTTCCGCTTGAAAGACTTATGAATCTGACCATCACTTGAAAAGAGTTTTGAGCCTTCCGGGTCGGACTATCCCTTTTTCCGTGATTATCCCCTTTATCAGTTTTGCAGGAGTGATGTCAAATGAGGGATTGTACACGGATATCCCCTTCGGGGCGGTAGTCTTGCCGAAATACATATCGGTGACTTCGTATGAAGGCCTCTGCTCGATCACTATTTCACCCCCCGTCGGACAGTTGAAATCGATTGTGCTGGTGGGGGCGAGAATATAGAACGGTATTTTGTAGTATGACGCCAGTACGGCGAGCGAACTTGTCCCTATCTTGTTTGCAGTATCCCCGTTTGCCGCTATCCTGTCCGCTCCCGCGAATACGAAATCGATTTTGTGTTCCTGCATCAGCGATGCCGTTGAGCTGTCACAAAGCAATGTGGTGTCCACTCCGGCTTTCTGAAGTTCGTATGAAGTGAGCCGTGACCCCTGGAGCAGGGGTCTTGTCTCGCCGACATACACTTTTGGGGACAATCCTTTCTGATGTGCCAGATATATCGGTCCGAGGGCAGTGCCGTATCTTGATGTGGAAAGATGACCGGCATTGCAGTGAGTCAATATTGCCGAGCCCTTTTCAAGGAGTGAGAATCCGTGTTCTGCAATCCTGAGACATTTTGCGATATCTTCATCCTTGATTGCGGAGGCTTCCCTCAGAAGATCAGCCTTGATATTCCTGATATAATCCGGATTGTTTCTGTCATATTCCACAAGAATCTCATAGAAGCGCTTTTCCATTCTGTCAAGAGTCCACATCAGGTTTATTGCAGTGGGACGGCAGATATAGAGGTAACTTTTGATTCTGAGGAATTCTTTTTCAAGCTCTTCGACTTTCCTTGTACGGTATCTGTTGATGCATACGGCCAGTCCCATTGCGGCGGCTATGCCTATTGCCGAGGCCCCACGCACCTTCAGAAGGGTAATCGCGTAGAAAATCTGTTCCGCACTTGTCAGGTGCAGAAACTTCTCCTGATTGGGGAGGAGAGTCTGGTCGAGAATCACAACCTCTCTTCCGTTCGGGGCAAGTTCCACTGAATCAAAGGTGAATATATTGTCAATCATATTCCAGAATACCTTTGAATATTGCAGACATATTCTCTCCGGCAATGTTCGCCGCCCGAATCACGTCATCGGCATCGTTGAGCACCCTGCTTTCGGTAGTGTCGTTGGACATATTTGATATCACAGACATTGCAAAAACACGCATCCCGCAGTGCCGCGCCGTGATTACTTCGTGAACCGTCGACATCCCCACGGCGTCGCCTCCTACCATCCTGAAGAATCTCACTTCCGCGGGGGTTTCGTAGGAAGGCCCGGTCCCGGCTACATAGACGCCTTTCTGCAGTTTGATGCCAAGCCTTGAGGCAATCTTTTCCGCCTGAGAAATCAATGCCTTGTCATAAGCGCAGGTCATGTCGGGAAAACGCTCGCCGAATTCGGACAGATTTTCACCTATGAGCGGATTGGGAAGGAAACTGATATGGTCCTCGATGATCATAAGGTCGCCGACCTTGAAATCAGTGTTGAGCCCACCGGCGGCATTTGATATGAGAACCGTCTCAACGCCAAGTTTCTTCATCACACGCACCGGAAGTGTGGCATTCTGCATGGAGTGACCCTCATAATAATGAAAACGGCCCTGCATTGCCACCACCGGCTTCCCGGAAAGAGTTCCAAGGATGAGATTGCCTTTGTGGCCCAATGCTGTGGCCTTGCAGAAATTCGGGATGTCGGAGTAGGGCAGGACAGCGGTTGCATCAATCTTGTCTGCCAGTTGACCCAGTCCGCTGCCGAGAATGATGCCGAATTTGGGCTTTACAAAGCCGGGCTGTGATTTGACATACTCCGCGGCCTGGTCTATCATCAGAATTTTAGGGTCCATTGCTATCTTGTTTTTTATAAATTTGCAGTATGAAAAAGATACTTGATTGGTACAGGTCTCAATCCGACACGTCGAAGGCCTTCATCTGGCTGTCGTTGATATGTGTCATCGGCGTCATTCTCCGCTGGGAATACGTCGTGGAGATGATTTCAAACGGCTTCAGCCACTACTCGAAATAACTGAAGGCGAATACTATGGTGTTTCTGTAGGTGTCTCCCTTGGATATCGGCCTGAAAGGAAAATCCGGACGGTTGGGGGAATCGGGGAAATACTGGCATTCAAGGGCCACGCCATCGTAGTCCTTATAGGAGCGTCCGCTCTTTGACTCCGGACAGCCGTCCAGATAGTTTCCCGTATAGACCTGAATGCCGGGAGCATCGGTAAATACTTCAAGTTTCCGGCCCGTCGCCTGCTCGGAGAGTTCCGCCACTTTCTGGACCGTGCCTTCCCTGTAATTGTCAATGACGAAACAGTGGTCGTATCCCTTACCGATTATCAGGGGTTCGAAATCCGCTTTCAAATCTCGTCCGACAGGCTTTGGCATCGTGAAGTCCATAGGTGTCCCGGCCACAGGAGCGGGCTTGCCCACAGGAATCAGGGTGGGGTCAGTCTGCAGGAAATGAGAGGCGTTGAGTTTCAGGATGTGGTCGGTGATGTCTCCGGCACTTTCTCCCTTGAGGTTGAAATATGCGTGGTTCGTCAGGTTTACAATCGTCCTGCTGTCCGTCGTTGCCGTGATGGTCAGGGTGAGTCTGTTGTCAGAGCTCCATTGATAGAGCGCCTCGGCGTGAAGATTGCCGGGGTAGGCGGCGTCTCCGTCAGGACTGTCGAGAGTGAATTTGACGGCATCGTCCAGTTGCTCGGCTTTCCAGAGCCTGTTTGAGAAAGATTCTTCATCCGGCCCTCCGTGAAGGTGGTTTTTGCCGTTGTTCACTGTCAGGGTGTATTCCTTCCCGTCAAGCGTGAATTTGCCGTCGGAAATCCTGTTCGCAAATCTTCCGGGGATTTTGCCCATACAGGGACCGTCACAACTGTATGATGAGGGGGCCTTGTAACCGAGAGCCACATCTGCCAGATTGCCGTTTCTGTCCGGAACGACAATAGACACTATTCCCGCTCCCAGATTGGAGAGTATCACTTCGGAACCTGATTCGTTTGCAAGACTGAAAAGTCTGATGTCTTCTGCTTTGATCATATCTTTGAATTTTTATCGATTATTCTGTCAGGGGATTTTCTGCGAAATATTTCCACAAAGGGGCGGTCATAAGCGCCTGTTTGAGCCTGTCCGCCTTCAACAGTGAATGAACCTCCTTTGCGGAAAGGAGGTGTACCGAGATATCCTCGGTATAGTCGAGCTTCTGTCCGGAGGCCTGTTCGACGCCACGGGCAATGAAACAGTATGTGAGGTTGCTGCAGACACTCGGGTTCTGACAAGTGACCATCTCAAGGGACCAATCTCCTCCGCAGTAACCCGTCTCTTCCAGAAGTTCCCGTTTTGCAGCTTCAAGCGGGGTCTCGCCATCTTCAATGACACCGGCACATATCTCATATTCCACGATTCCGAGTCCGTGCCTGTATTGCCGTTCGAAGACGAATTCTCCCTCTTTTGTTATGGCTATGACATTTACCCAATTGGAGTACTCTATCACCCAGTGTTCTGGATTCTCGTGGCCGTCCGGGAGTACTACGTGGTCCTTCCTCGCCGTAAGCCATGGCCTTTTGATAAGATATCCGCTGCTTTTCGTCTTCCATAATCCGGGTTCGCTTCCTGTCTGCAGAAATCGGTGTATTGCAGGTGCGAGTTCGGCCATTGAGTGGAATACGATATCCGCGCCTGCATCCCATAAGGCGGAATCGGGCAGTATACCGGTATTGACGGCTATTACGAAACATCCGGCATCGTGTGCGGCCTGTACACCGAGCGGAGCGTTCTCTATGACGATGGCTTCTGCGGCCGGAGCACCTGTCTTCCTCAAGCCTTCGAGGTAGGGGTCTGGATATGGCTTCCCCCGGACGGTGTCGTATGCCGTCACCATATTGTTATTGTCGAGGAGGGAAGGGTAGAGTCCCTCAAGAATATCCTTCAGTCCGTTGTGGCCCGAGCCGGTTACGACGATTGATCTGACACCATACTTTTTGATCTCATTCAATACTTCCAGCGTGCCGGTCATCGGCCGGTTTCCGCCGTGTCGCCTGAACAGTTCGGATTTTCTCCTGTATACCGCGGTCCAGTCCAGTTTCCTGCCGGTCTGCTTTTCAATGAGTTCAATCGTGTCCTTACCGGTGCGTCCTTCGTTCAGATAGATGAAGTCGGGCTCGATGTCAACACCGTGTTCCTTCAAAGCCTGAGTCCAGGCAAGAATATGTGTCGGGATGGAGTCCAGAAGGACTCCGTCCATATCAAACATCACCAGTTTCTTCAGATTGCCCTGCATATACGCAAATATACAAAAAAAGTTCAGCATAACGTTTCCGCCATGCTGAACCAGATTGATACAATTACTCGGATTCTATTCTCCCTTGAGGAAATTGTTGTATTTTTCGTAAAGTCCCTGATATGAAGCATCCTTGTCACGAAGACGGAAATAGATGTTCTTGAGGTACTCGGCCGTTGCAGCCTTGATTTCATCGTCAGTGGCTTTTTCAAAAGTCTTGGTGAATGGCTCGATGGCCTTGGCCAGAGTCTCTTCCATCTGATTGTTGAGCTGCATATATTTTGCATCATCGACTTCCTGGGCCGCAAGGTCCTGAATTTCGATGGCCTTGTCATAGTAAAGAACACCTACGCCGAAAGTGCCGAACACATAATTGGGGTCGATTTCGGAAGACTTGTTGTAGAAGGAGACAGCCTGTTCAATGTTTCCAAGCTGTTTGTGAACATCACCCTCCACATAGTAAAGACTTGCATTGGCAGGCTCGTTCTGTTGTGCGGAGTGGATGAATTCGAAAATCTTGTTGGGATCCTCCTTTGTATCTCGATAAAGGTTGATAAGGCCTATCAGAACGCCCTGGCTTTTGGGATAAGCCTTGAAGCCCTCTTCAAGAGTCGCTTTCCAGGAGGTGGTGTCCTTTTCCTGACGATAGATGTCGGCAAGATTTGAGAATACGTTTCCTTCCTGATAGAAACCGAGGTCGATGCAACGTCTGAAATTCTTGATGGCAACGGTGTTGTTCTTGGTAATCATTGACATATAGGCGCTGTAATAGATGCTCATCGTGTCGACTTTACCCATATTTTCAAAAACTTTCGCTGACGTGTCGAAAATGGCGCTTGACCTGTTGAGATCTCCGAGCTGATAGAAAGCAAAGGCTTCGGTGTTGTATCTGTCGTGAAGCTTGTTGTAGATTTCAACAACTTTGTCCTTCTTGGTGCCTTTGGGATCCACCTTTGTGGCTTCTTCCAGAGCTTTCACTGCATTTCCGAGAAGGTCGCCCTGGGCAACAGGTTTGGAGACCACCCAGAAATCGAGGCCGCCGCGTGGATTGTAGTACAGCTCTTTGTCTGCGTATGTGTCCACAGTGTAAACGCCGTCCGTGCATTTCTGCTCACGGGTACTCAATACTTTCTGATCTCCTATCAGAGTTTTGATCTGAGTCTGGGTGGAACCTGCAAGGAGATTTTCTACGGGCTGGTCGTATGCCTTCAGACATTCTTCGGCAAGAGTGATCCAGGTTGCCGGTTTTGCGGCTTTCTTGGGATCCTGTGTAGCAGCAACCGCCTTGTCAATGGCTTTCTGGGCTTTTGTGACTTCCTGTGCGATGACAGGGGAGAAAGTCATCGCCAGAAGTGCTGCAAATAGTGAAATCTTTTTCATGATTTTCAATTTTAAAATGTGAGTTTCTTATTCTGATGTTGTTGTTTGTTCGGTTGTTGTTGCCGTTTCCCCGGCTTCAACGGTTTCCGGTTCATCTGACTTGTTTACGACACAGACGGCCGCGATTGCATCACCTTCACGGATGCTGATCAGCTTGACACCCTGAGTGGCTCTGCCGGCAACCTTTATGTCCGCCACGTGCATCCTTATCGTTATTCCGGATTTGTTGATGATCATCAGGTCGTCATCGTCGGTCACACCCTTCAATGCAATAAGCGAGCCGGTCTTTTCCGTGATGTTTATGGTCTTGACACCTTTTCCGCCACGGTTTGTCTTCCTGTATTCGTCGAGGTCGGAACGTTTGCCGAAACCGTTTTCACTGACAACCAGAATCGTTCTGGGGTCTGTCTGCTGAAGTTCGGGGTCAACGCATACCATTCCGACAACCTTGTCCGGGTCCTCGACACTGATACCCCTCACTCCGGTTGAATTCCTGCCGATAGCTCTTGCATCAGCCTCGTTGAAACGGCAGCATCTGCCCTTGAGGCCGGCCAGAAGTATTTCACAGTCGCCGCTTGTGAGTTCCGCTCCTATCAGGGCATCGCCCTCGCGCAGATTGACTGCAATGATGCCGTTGGCTTTCGGACGGGAGTACTGCTCGAGAACAGTCTTCTTGATTGTTCCGTTGGATGTGGCCAGAACGACGTAGTGGCTGTTGATGAATGTCTCGTCCTTGAGATTGCGTACGTTGATATATGCCTGAATGCGGTCCTCGGAAGTAAGGTTGAGAATATTCTGTATTGCGCGGCCTTTCGAAGCCTTTGCGCCTTCCGGAATATCGTAAACCTTGATCCAGAAACATTTGCCGCTCTGGGTGAACAGCATAAGGGTGCTATGCATATTGGCGACATAGATATGCTCGATGAAATCCTCATCCCTGGTCGTGCTGCCCTTCGCACCGACTCCTCCGCGGTTCTGGGCCCTGTACTCGGTAAGGGAGGTACGCTTGATATATCCGAAATGGGAGATGGTAATCACGACGTCTTCATCCGGATAGAAGTCTTCGGGGTTGAAGTCTTCGGCTGATGCCTCGATGGCGGTACGACGCTCGTCGCCGTATTTTTCCTTGATTTCCTGAAGTTCGTTCTTGATGATCTCCATCTGCATTGAGACATTTGCAAGCACGTCTTCCAGATATTGGATCAGTTTTAGGAGCTCGTCATATTCGCTCTGCAGTTTCTCCCTTTCAAGGCCTGTCAGCTGGCGGAGACGCATCTCCACGATTGCATCGGCCTGAATCTGTGTGAATCCGAACTGTTCCATCAGGCCGTCGCGTGCCTCAAGTACAGTCTTGGAAGCACGGATCAGAGCGATGATTGCATCGATGATGTCCAATGCTTTGAGCAGACCTTCCAGGATATGTGCTCTCTTCTTTGCCTTTTCAAGATCGAATTTGGCGCGTCTCACCACGACTTCGTGCCTGTGGCGGACGAAATACTTGATGAGCTGCTTGAGGTTGAGCTGCCTCGGCTTCCCGTCGACAAGAGCGATGTTGTTGACGGAGAAGCTTGACTGAAGGGGCGTCATCTTGAACAGGGTGTTGAGAACCACGTTTGAGGAGGCTCCCTGTTTCACCTTGATGACGATTCTCATTCCTTCGCGGTCACTTTCATCATTGATATAGGAAATGCCGTCGATTTTCTTGTCTTCGACAAGTTCGGCAATCTTCTCAATCAGTTCGCGCTTGTTGATGGCGTAGGGAATCTCGTTGACTACAATCGTCTCCCGGCCGCTTTCGGATACTTCGATGTTTGTCTTTGAACGGATTACTATGCGTCCGCGACCTGTCTCGAAAGCATCGCGTATACCTTTGAGGCCCTGAATGATACCACCTGTGGGGAAATCAGGTCCCTTGATGTGCTCCATCAGTTCGTCGATGGTGATGTCGGGATTGTCGATATACGCACAGGTTGCGTTGCAGATTTCAGTCAGATTGTGCGGAGCCATATTCGTGGCCATACCGACCGCGATTCCATTGGCTCCGTTCATAAGGAGCAGGGGAGCCTTGCAGGGCAGTACCGTCGGCTCCTGGAGGGATTCGTCGAAATTCGGCTTGAAATCGACAGTATCCTTGTCAAGGTCGGCAAGTATCTCTTCTGCAAGCTTCTGAAGCTTCGCCTCAGTGTAACGCATAGCCGCAACCGGGTCGCCGTCTATGGAACCGAAGTTTCCCTGTCCGAATACGAGGGGATATCTGAGATTCCAAGGCTGGGCGAGCCTTGCCATTGCATCGTAAACGCTTGAGTCTCCGTGAGGGTGATATTTACCGAGCACGTCTCCCACGATACGGGCCGATTTCTTCACTCCACCGGTATATGTCACGCCAAGGTTGTTCATTCCGAAAAGTACGCGGCGGTGAACCGGCTTGAGGCCGTCCCGCACGTCGGGAAGAGCACGCGCAACTATGACAGACATAGAATAGTCTATGTAAGCGCTCTTCATCTCATTCTCTATGTCGATAGGTATTATCCTACCACCGTTCTCTTCAAAATCCATTCTCTTTAAAATAGGTTTTTATCATTCAAAAGTAGTCATTTTCCCCGACTTTACCAAAATTATTAACTACCTTAGCGGTCGATAAAAATTGCAACGGAGATGGAAAGAACGAATGTTGAGGAGATAAGCGGAATCATCAGGTTCTCTATTGAAGAAGCGGCAAGACTGGGAAGCAGGATTGTTACGCCCGACCATCTGTTTCTGGGCATTCTCAGAAAGAAGGAATGCAATGCCGTCAACGTGATGAAAAAGATCGGAATCAATCCGGATTCAATCAAAAGTGAGATTGAAAGCCGGATAGCATTTTCGCAGAGCATCCCTTTCGAGCAGACGTCAAACATCACTCTCAGCGACAAGACAAGCGAGATAATCGCCCTGTGCAACAGGCTCTATCCCAAAGCCGGTTCATTGCAGCTGATGACCTGTATCTTTATGGAATGGCACGGCGCATGTACCAGCGCTTTGGAAAATTCAAACATTTCAGTTGAGAAATTGCCGGAGATGTTCGCAGATATGATGGAAATCTCCGGACAGGATACAATGGAAAATCCCGGAAGAGGGGAAAGTTCCCCGAAAGAGACAAAAACAGACTGTCTCGACCAATACGGCTATGACCTGACCAGGGCTGCCAGAAGCGGTGAACTGGACCCCGTGGTCGGGAGGGACTCCGAAATAGAACGTCTTGTCCAGATTCTGAGCCGGAGAAAAAAGAACAATCCGGTTCTGATTGGTGAGGCCGGTGTGGGTAAGACGGCCATAGTCGAAGGTTTTGCCCTCCGTATTGTCGCCGGCAATGTCCCTGCCCGGATATCCGGCAAACGGGTTGTCTCCCTGGATATGGGCTCGCTGGTTGCAGGCTCCAAATATAGAGGTCAGTTCGAAGAGAGGGTCAAGTCAATATTGGATGAGATTCAAAAAGACGGCAATGTCATACTCTTTATCGATGAACTTCACACGATAATCGGTGCAGGAGGCCCTCCCGGTTCACTCGATGCCGCCAATATGCTGAAACCGGCTCTTTCCAGGGGCAAAATCCAATGCATCGGCGCCACGACACTCGACGAGTACCGTGAGCACGTTGAAAAGGATCCCGCCCTTGAGAGAAGGTTCCAGAAGATTCTGGTGGAGCCGACCGATTACGCTCAGACCCTTGCAATCCTCCAGGGAATCCGCGGAAAATATGAGGAATTTCACGGAGTCAAATATGACAACGAGGCTATTTCCGAGAGCATTTTATTGTCACAGAGATACATAACGGACAGATGTCTTCCCGACAAGGCGATTGATGTTCTTGACGAGGCCGGGTCGAAGGTCAGAATGCTGCTTTCCGCTCCGGATCCGCAGGCTCTCAAAACGGCTGAAACCGCCGGTGAATTGAATGCCATGAAAAGGCAGGCCGTCCTCGGTGGTGACTTCAAGCTCGCGGCGCAGTTGCGGAAACAGGTCCGTGAACTTACATATGTTGATCCGGGTCACGGTGACAGGGCGAAACAGGATGATATTCTCACTGTCGGCAGGGATGTCGTGGCGCATGTCGTCTCTTCGATGACCAATATACCTGTCCACAGGGTTGCCCAAAGCGAAAGTGAACAGTTGCTCAAAATGGAGGATGTGCTGAGGGGAAAGGTTGTGGGGCAGGACGAGGCTCTCTCGAGGATAGTCCGTGCCATCAGGCGTAACCGTGCAGGTCTCAAGGCTCCAGACAAACCGGTAGGGTCATTCCTGTTTCTGGGACCGACCGGAGTGGGGAAGACCCATCTTGCAAAGCAAATAGCCGGGTATATGTTCGGATCCTGCGACAACATAATCAGGATAGATATGAGCGAATACAGCGAGAAATTCTCGTCAAGCCGTCTGATCGGCGCTCCTCCCGGTTATGTCGGGTACAATGAAGGCGGACAACTTTCGGAACAGGTGAGGAGGAAGCCCTATTCGGTGGTTCTTCTGGATGAGATAGAAAAGGCCCATCCCACCATATTCAACCTTCTTCTGCAGGTTCTTGACGAAGGAAGGCTCACTGACAGCGGCGGCAGATATATCGATTTCCGGAATACCGTGATAATTCTGACATCAAACATAGGATCCCGTGAATTGAAGGATTTCGGCCATGGAGTCGGATTTTCCACCGGTACGGACAATTCTTCATACAACCGGAATGCCATCATAGACAAGGCTCTCTCTAAAGTCTTTCCTCCCGAATTCCTGAACAGGCTGGACGAGCAGATATATTTCAATCAGCTGACAAAAGAGAATATCTGCAGCATAATCGACATAGAAATAGCCGACCTGCACGAAAGAGTCCGCGCTGCCGGCTATGAACTCAGAATTGCCCCGTCTGCAAAGCAGTTCGTGGCAGGGGAAGGATATGACCCACAGTTCGGTGCCAGACCTCTCAAGAGAGCGATACAGCGCTACATCGAAGACCCTCTTTCAGAAGCGCTTCTGGAAGGAGTTCCCGAGGGCTCAGTTTTGAAGATTGGCTTGTCCGCCAAAAAGGATGCCACGAAAGTGAAGTATTGATTACTTCTTCTTTTTGACAGGTTCGCTGGTGAGACCGACACCGAGCTTCTTGAAGATTTTCTTGTCCACTTCGCTAAGAATGACGGTGGTGTGCACCTGACATCCCTTGAACTTGGGAAGTTGTTCGATGGCACGCCGACAGTTTTCGTCCGATTTGCTCAGCATCGATATTGCAACAAGAACCTCATCGGTATGAAGTCTGGGGTTTCTGCCGTGCAGCATATTCACCTTCATATCCTGAATCGGCTCTATCATTTCGCGCGGAATCAGTTTCACGTCATGATCTATCCCGGCAAGATGTTTTGCGGCGTTCAGAATAAGGGCTGCGCTAGGTCCCAGGAGAGGACTTGTTTCAGCCGTGATTATTGTCCCGTCTGAAAGTTCGATTGCGGAAGAGTCGGCTCCGTCGGCACTGTCTCTTCTGGACTTTGCGGCAACCGTCACCTTCCTGTCGTCAGTAGTTATCTTCAGCTGTTTCATCAGCAGTGCTATCTTGTTGACTTCCGCGTCATTGCAGTCACCGCACGCAAGTTTCTCAAGAGCAGAATAATATCTCCTTATAATCTCGTCGCTGGCTGCCTGACGGCATACCTCGTCGTCACAGATGCAGTAACCTATCATATTGACGCCCCTATCGGTCGGCGACTTGTACGGATTGTCTCCACAGATGTCCTCGAAAATGGCGTTCATTACCGGGAATATCTCTATGTCGCGGTTGTAGTTGACAGCCGCCTCGCCGTATGCTTCAAGGTGGAACGGGTCAATCATATTGACATCGTTCAGGTCGGCAGTTGCGGCTTCGTAGGCAATGTGGACAGGATGTTTCAAGGGAAGATTCCAGATGGGGAAGGTCTCGAACTTAGCATAACCGGCCTTGATGCCCTTCTTGCTGTCTTGATATATCTGGCTGAGGCATACGGCCATTTTTCCACTGCCAGGACCGGGCGCTGTCACAACGACGAGGGGTTTTGTGGTCGCAACATAGTCATTGCGTCCGAAACCGTCGTCCGAATCTATCAGGGCAACGTTGTTCGGGTATCCTTCAATGGTGTGGTGATAATAGGCCTTTATACCCTGGCGTTCCAGTTTGTTATGATAGGCAACTGCACTTTCCTGGCCGCTGAAATGAGTGATCACCACGGAATTGACGGGCATCTGGCGCTTCAGGAATTCGTCCCTCAGCCTCAAAACGTCCACGTCGTATGTGATTCCAAGATCGTTGCGTATCTTGTTCTTTTCTATATCGACGGCGCTTATCACGATTATGATTTCGCAATAATCGCGAAGTTCCATCAGAATCTTGAATTTGCTGTCGGGTTCGAAACCGGGCAGGACACGGCTTGCGTGATGGTCATCGAACAATTTGCCGCCGAATTCGAGATAAAGCTTGTTCCCGAACTGGGAAATGCGCTCCTTTATTTTCTGGGACTGAATCTTCCTGTACTTTTCGCTGTCAAATCCAATTTTCATCTTCCGGATATTTACAGCGCACAAAGATGCTAAATTAAGCAGAAATTTGCAAGAGAAATCAGACCAGATGGGAGACCAGAATCTTAATGCCAATCAATATCAGGATGACGCCACCGGCTATCTGGGCGATATTGTTGAAGCGCGATCCGATACGGCTTCCGATTTTCAGACCGACGGCCGAAAAGCAGAACGTGGTTGCACCTATGATTGTTACCGGTTTGAGAATCTGCACTTCCAGGCAGGAGAACGATATTCCCACTGCAAGTGCGTCGATACTTGTTGCAATTGCAAGAAAGAAAAGGTTGCCTGCGCCCAGAGATGCGTCCAATGACTCGGATTTGTCGCTGTTGGCTTCCCTTATCATATTCGCCCCTATGATCAGAAGGAGGCCGAAGGCTATCCAGTGGTCAAAGGCTTCGATATAGACGTGAAAACTTCCACCAAGATAAAATCCGACAAATGGCATCAAGGCCTGAAAAAAACCGAACCAAAGTCCGATTCTGACACATTGCCCAAAACAGGCCTTTCCAAGTGCCAGTCCCTTGCACAGGGAGACGGCAAAGGCATCCATCGAAACGGCGATTGCTATAAGAAGTATGGAGATGATATCCATTATTTTCAGGCCAGGAACAGCAGGGTTAAATATACGCCCTCACAAAGAAGCATAATGGCACCGTCAAGCCGGTCGATTGTATTCTTCTTTCCGGCAAATGCGGAGGTGAATATCAATATCTGGCTCACAATCAGAGCCCCCATATCGATATAATTTATGTTTTTGAAAGAGAGAGGGGAAATCACTGCCGCACATCCAAGTATCAGGAGGATGTTGAATATGTTGGAACCCAGTATGTTCCCGAGAGCAAGCTGTCCCCGTTTCCTGACAACGGCGGCTATGCAGGTTGCAAGCTCGGGTAGGGAAGTGCCTCCCGCCAGAAGAGTGATTGCTATGACTTTGTCCGAAACGCCCATCCAGTGAGCGATGTCGGTGGCCGAACTGACGAAAATCTGTCCGCCGTAAATCAGACCGCCCAATCCCGCGATGACATAGATGACGGCTTTGGAGATTTTCATCGTCACTCCGGCATCTTCGGATGAGTCTTCTGCAGGCTGTTTGAAACAGTAGTACATATATGCGGCGAATACCAGCAGAAATATAGCTCCCTCAACTCTGCTTATACCGTTTTCTTTTCCAAGGAACATACCTGCAAAGGCAAGGAACATCGAGACGGCTATGACAATCGGAATGTCCCTTTTCTTGTTCTTTGCCGTTATCGCGACAGGTGATATGACGGCGGTCAGACCGAGAATGAACAGAGAGTTGAAACTGTTGGACCCTATGACGTTTCCGATGGCTACGTCACTGTTGCCGGCAAGGGCTCCGGTTATGCTCACCACAAGCTCGGGGCAGGATGTTCCGAACCCCACAATTGTCAGACCGATGACGAATTCACTTATTCCGGAACGGCGCGCAATCGCAGATGCTCCCTCGACGAGGAAATCGGCCCCAAAAACAATCATTGCCAGACCTACGGCCAACAGAATCAAGGTAAGAAACATTTTTTTTAAAATAATCTAAAAATTAATTTACGAATGAAGTGCAAATTTAATCAAATGATTATATTTGCGTCAAATTTGACACTTGATTTCTACTTTATGAAGTGATGGCCGATAACAAAGTTATTATTTCGCTCGAGGGCGTTTCGAAGTGGTTCGGGGACAAGCAGGTTCTCTCCGACATTAATCTGAAAATAAAACAGGGAGAATTCGTGACACTCCTTGGCCCTTCAGGGTGCGGCAAATCCACTACATTAAGATTGATTGCAGGTTTTTTGGAGCCGGATGAAGGCACGATTCTCCTTGAGGGTCGCGACATATCCGAGCTTCCTCCCCACAAGCGTCCGCTGAACACCGTGTTTCAGAGATACGCTCTGTTTCCTCATCTTGACGTCTATGACAATGTGGCCTTCGGACTCAAACTTTCGGACGTTCCCGAAGACGAAATCGTAAAGAGGGTCAAGAAAGCGCTCAAGATGGTCAATATGACCGGTTACGAGGACCGTGACGTAGAATCGCTGTCAGGCGGACAGCAACAGCGAGTGGCTGTGGCCAGGGCCATCATCAACAAGCCAAAAGTGCTGCTTCTGGATGAACCGCTGGCTGCTCTCGACCTGAAGATGAAGCGTGATATGCAGCTTGAAATCAAGGAGATGCATAAAGAACTGGGAATAACCTTCATCTATGTGACTCACGATCAGGAGGAGGCCTGTATGTTGAGTGACACCGTCGTGGTGATGAACAACGGCAAAATACAGCAGATCGGAACCCCGGCCGACATATACAACGAACCCATAAACTCGTTCGTCGCCGATTTCATCGGAGAGGCGAACATTTTGAACGGCACTATGATTCGGGACTGTCGCGTATCTTTCGCGGGCTATGAATTTGACTGTGTTGACGAGGGCTTCGGAGAGAATGTCCCCGTTGATGTCGTGGTTCGTCCTGAAGATCTCCAGATTCCCAGAGACCAGAGAAAGAGCAGATTTTACGGAACTGTGACTTCGTGTACATTTATGGGTGTGCATCACCGTATTTTCATAGATACTGAATCGGGGTACGAACTTATGGCTCAGAGTTACGTAAAGCACGACGTAGGGGAGCGCGTGGGAATGATGATTCTTCCTGAAAACATTCAGGTAATGAAAAAGGAACGCACCTGCAACCGGTTTGAAGCCAAAGTTGTCGATGCTACGCATGTCCGTATGCTCGGGACGGAGTTTGAATGCAGAAAACATTCGTTCCCCGAATATTCCGAAGTCATTGCCGAAGTCGCCTTCGACAAGGTTGACCTTCAGGACTACCAGGAAGAGGGTCAGATCAATGCAGAGGTTGACTTCATCATTTACAAGGGTGACCACTATCATCTGACAGTCCTGTCGGACAACGGAGATTCAATTTATGTAGATACCCACGATGTCTGGGACAAAGGAGACCTTGTCGGTGTGAAAATCGCTCCCGAAGATATAAAACTGGTCGCAGAGGAAAAATGAAGATAAAGCGTTCAACCTGGAGCCTGCCTTACCTGGTATTCCTTGTCCTCTTTGTGGTTCTGCCGCTGCTTCTGGTGGTGATATATGCTTTTCAGGACCAGTCCGGCTCGTTCACTCTTTCAAATCTGGCAAGGTTCTTCTCTGACGGGGATGCCATCAGGACATTTGCCCTTTCAATGGAAATTGCCATAGAAAACACCGCCATCTGCATTCTGATAGGCTATCCCGCGGCGTGGATACTTGCAGACAGGAGATACAACAGGAGCACCGTGACCATAATCCTTTTCATTCTACCGATGTGGATAAACGCCCTTATGAGGACTCTGGCTACTGCGGAAATCTTCAATGTGTTGGGTATCAATCTGGGGAAAGGAACACTCCTCTACGGTATGGTCTATGACTATCTTCCGTTTATGATATATCCCATCTACAATGTCCTGAAGAAGATGGACAAATCATACGAAGAGGCGGCGGCTGATCTTGGAGCAAGCCAGTGGCAGGTTTTCTGCAAGATAACCGTTCCTCTCTCGATGCCGGGTGTGATAAGCGGAATAATGATGGTCTTTATGCCGACAGTAAGCACCTTTGCCATTTCGGAATTTCTCACGAACGGCAAAATCAAACTTTTCGGTACCATCATTCAGGAGAACATCAATTCGTCGATGTGGAATTACGGAGCGGCTCTCGCTCTGATAATGCTGATAATAATAGGTATCACATCATTATTTGACAACAGTAAGGAATCTCAGGCCAAACTTTCAGTGTGATGAAGAAACTATTTGCCAGAATATATACCGGGGTGCTCCTTCTGCTGCTCTACGCCCCCATCCTCCTGATAACCATATTTTCCTTCACGGAATCCAAGGTCATCGGAAACTGGACGGGATTCTCGACGCAACTCTATTCAAATGTCTTCAACGGCGCAACAAACGGATCCACGACCCTGATGTCGGCTGTGGAGAATACTCTGATTGTCGCAGTTGTAGCCGCATTTGTCTCAACGGCGATGGGAACTGTCGCGGCAATCGGAATCTTCAACCTCAGGGGCAGGAAGAAAGGAGCGATGAAAATGCTCAACAACATTCCTATGATTAACCCCGACGTCATCACCGGTGTGTCGTTGTTCCTCCTTTTCGTGTTCCTGCATATATCACAGGGGTATGTCACCGTGATTCTGGCGCATATCACATTTTGTACGCCATACGTCGTTCTGAGTGTGATGCCCAGGCTGTCGCAGATGAATCCGAATATATATGAAGCTGCACTTGATCTCGGGGCGACACCTTCTCAGGCACTCTGGAAAGTTCTTGTCCCGCAACTGCGGCCAGGTATGATAAGCGGGTTCATCCTCGCTTTCACGATGTCGTTGGATGACTTCGCCGTGACATTCTTCACACGTGGGTCAATCGGTCTGGACACTCTGTCGACGTACATATACACGGATGCCCGCAAGGGAGGACTTACTCCTGAACTCCGTCCGCTTATGGCGATGATTTTTGCCTTAATTCTCATACTCCTTCTGATTATCAACGTCAGACAGGCCAAATCAACCAACAAATCAAACAATTAATCTGCTTTTTTTAAAATGAAAAGATTTTTTCTGCTTCTTGCCGCTGCAACGGTGATGCTCAGCGCCTGCAACAGTAACAGGGAAAATGTCCTGAAAGTTTACAACTGGTCAAGTTACATCGATGAATCAGTGCTGCCTGAATTCGAGGAATGGTATCAGCAGCAGACCGGCGAATCCATAAAAGTGATTTATCAGACGTTCGATATCAATGAGACGATGCTTGCGAAGATAGAGAAGGGTCACGAAGATTTCGACGTTGTATGTCCCTCTGACTACATCATCGAGAGGATGCTTAATGAAGGTCTTCTGATTCCGCTTGATTTCAAATCCCTTCCGGCAGACAAGAATTATATTGAGAACAACCGTTCCCCCTATATTCAGAATATGTTCTCGAAAATCAATCCTGAAGTTGATGCCAACGACTATTCCGTGGCGTTTATGTGGGGCACTACCGGAATCCTGTACAACCCGAAATACGTGACTGACGAGGAGGCCGATTCCTGGGAGATGCTGAAGGATCCCAAGTTCGAAGGAAAAATCTTTATGAAGGATGCTCCCCGTGACGTTTATGGTCCGGTTCTTATGCATATCTATGCGGATAAGATTGAAAAAGGGGAGGTTACTCTCGACGAGTTGATGCTTGATTCGTCCGACGAATCCATTGCTGCAGTCGAACAGTTCATCAAGGAATGCCGTGACAATATTGCCGGATGGGAAGC